>NZ_JAUSXB010000002.1 GCF_030823375.1 Pseudarthrobacter siccitolerans
AGCGGCTCGATCACGTTTTCGAAATCATGGGAGAAGAGGTGGAAACCGGCGCAGCTTTTGATGTTGTTTCCGCAAAGCTCGTCGCCTCCGGATCTCTTACACCCGCGGAACTCGTTGCCTGGAGCCCGCCGCTGCAACGGACCTACGGGCGCGTGCTGGACCTGCATAACCAGAAATGGAACGGCATCTGGTTCCGAATCGTGCGTAACTTCTTCTGGTCAGCAACAGCTGGAGAGTTCGACCTGGTCATTGGAAACCCCCCGTGGGTCCGGTGGTCAAAACTGCCCGATGCCTACCGTGAACGGGTTAAGCCCACCTGCGAGAGCTATGGAATCTTCTCCGAAGCCGGACGCCACGGGGGCAACGAACTGGACGTGTCGGCAATGATTACGTACACGGTGGCTGATAAGTGGCTGAAGGTTGAAGGCCGCCTTGCATTTGTCATTACTGGTGCCATCTTCAAGAACCCGTCCTCATCTGGATTCCGAAACTTCATCATCCATCCCGAAGACCCCGACTCGCCTCATCTGGTGCCCAAGAGGATCGATGACTTCAAAACCCTCAAGCCCTTTAAAGATGCTTCCAACCACACCGTGGTGGCGGTCTTTGATAAGTCGTCAACCCAGGGAACGTATCCTGTTCCGTACGTCGTATGGTCAAAACCGCCTCGGACAACGCTTGGTTTGGGCGACACTCTTGAAACCATCAGGGGCCTCATTACCTCGACGATGAACGATGCCGGACCCGTAGAACCTTTAATTCCAGGATCGCCATGGAGTGTTCTTGCTCCGGGACGGCACGAAATCCTGCGGTACTTGGCGGGGAAATGCTCCTGGGTAGCCGGCCGCAAGGGGATTACGGCCGATCTGAACG
The DNA here is from genome assembly GCF_030823375.1 of Pseudarthrobacter siccitolerans. NCBI lineage: Bacteria > Bacillati > Actinomycetota > Actinomycetes > Micrococcales > Micrococcaceae > Pseudarthrobacter > Pseudarthrobacter siccitolerans. Next base: position 874 of record NZ_JAUSXB010000002.1, read on the forward strand.
GCGTCTATTTCGTTCCTGTACTCAACGACAATGGCACGGATGTTCAGATCGCGAGCAGGCCCAATGCGGGCCGTAAGGATCTTGGTGCCCGCAGGACGGCCTGGGTGGAACCGGATCTTCTTTACCCGCTGATCAAAGGCGCAAGCGACTTCGAGCCCTACTACCTGAAGCTGAGCAACCCTGATTACGCCGCTGAGCGTCTCTATACCTTCGTACCAAATACGGGCATTCAAGGCGCCCACTACAGACAGGCAGAACAGGCGATCAACGCGCCGGGCTTGCGGAAAACCAAAGATTGGTTTGCCAACTTCAGCGATCTTCTGAAGGAACGCTCAACGTATCGCCGCCAGATGAAGGGTGCGCCGTACCATGCTGTCTACAACGTAGGCGACTACACCTTTCAGCCCTGGAAAGTCGTCTGGCCCGAAATGTCCAGTAACTTCTACGCAGCAGTGGCGGGCATGGGTCAAGTCCCGATTGCAGGAGAGCGACCCTATGTCCCGGACCACAAGGTTTATTTCGCCTCCTTTGACAAGCCGGAAGCAGCCTACTACCTTTGCGGGCTGCTGAACTCCCCGGTCGTGAGGGAGTGGATCCAGAGCCACACTGTGTCCATCCAGGTGGGCGACGTCTTCAAGCACCTGAGTGTCCCGGAGTTCGACGCCGAGAATCCGGTCCACCTTAGACTGTCCTCACTAGTGGAAAAAGCCCACCAGGAGCATGATTCTGTACGCCGGAAGCAATTGATACCAGACATTGAGGCGGCGGCTGATCGTGTTTTGAGCGTGGGCGTCGTGCAAGCACATGAAAACTTAGAGGCTGCTTCGGCAGCCTGCTAAGTCCTTGCGCTAAGGAAACCACTGTCTCTAGGCTGCTCCCCTAAGATAGAAGGCGGATGGAACCTGCCCTGCCGGTCAGGTTCCATCTTTTTTGCCCTTCCACTTCACCCCGCTGTGCTCCGGAAGCCGGGACGAGTACTACCGGCTCCATGTTCTGCTTCCACGTGAACCCATACTTGGGCGAGTTCGGAAGGATTACTTATATCGAGCGTGACTCTGGTCACTGAAGCCGATGACCCGTCTGGTAGGAGGATTTGTGTTCCTACTGGCGGGAAGATATCGCTTCGTAGCCAAGCAACAGTGTCCCCGTTCTGGTCCAGGAACCGAGTTCCTCCTGTGTTGGCAGCGTCAAAAACAAATGTGGAGGGCTTCATTCTGGGGGCTCCTGAAGATTTCTAAGAGTCGAATTTCGAATCACATGCCTTAGACATAGCTGGAATCGGGTAGGAGTGGACGGACGAGTGCAGTGTCGCGCCTGTCCGGTCGTCTTCGGGACAAAAGTGAGAAGAAGGTGGGCGGTTGGATAATGAGCAACTATGGACCCGAATACTGCGGCTTTCCGTTGTCCCGCGCCAGGACAGCAATGGGCCTACAGACTGCGCGACGACGAGCCCTCCGAGCGGGTGCAAGTCTTGGCGTTGCACCAAGAGGCTCGTCGATTCCGGGTTGATATCCGCCATCTGGATGGGGACGCATGCGGCAGGGAAGATAACGTGCCTCGTGGACGCCTCAGGGTGCCGTGGGAAGAGGTAACCCAGTACGACGCCTCAATGGATGGGTGGAGGCGTCTCAGGGCGGAATCTATCGACGAGAACGAATCTTCGGCCATGTGGGCAGTACTTGAGCTACTCATACCTTCGGAAGTTGGCGAACTATGCGTTACTCCAGTCGACGATGCTTTGGTTGTCCACGATCAAGGGGCGCTTGAAACACTTATGGGGCAGCCTCTGGCCGACGTACAGACCAAGTTTTCATGCGTGGTTCACGACGGAGAGTCGTGCCTCTCGCCGCGCGCGTCGCTATCTGTCGTAGAGCTTGCCTGTCACAAGAACCCAACCCCTGTTCTGGACTTGGTCATAGCCGAGGAGGCAAAGGCTCGGGAAAAGGCCAAAAGAGGCGGGACAGTTGAGGACTGGGAAACCAAAAAACCGGTAGATACCTCGCCCCAATATGAACACGGATACTACCTACGCCGGCAAAAACCCATCCATGAGATCCTTCGCCAGTGGTGCGGGTATCGCTCTGTAACAGCCCACGAACGGCTCTTGGCTGCAGAGGCTGAGGTCAATCGCCTAGACGTTCTCCTAGCCTGGTCAGTCGATTACATCCGCCGGATCGACGAGAGCACCGCGGCAATGATTGAGAAGGAGCACGAGGAGGACCGCATCACCTCTTACAACATCCGCCCCGTTCCCCAACGTCCACTGGAACCACATGAAATCCCCCGCGTTCAGGTTCCAAGCCGTCGGCGCTGGCCCCACTGACAACACAGGTGTTGCATACCACCCGTTCTAGTGGGATTGGAGTTCCTCGGAGATCCCGACCTCAGCGTCTACCAATAAGGGGCGCCGCAGGAGCTGGATCTCCTGGTATGTGTCATTCCGTACAGTTCTCGTCCGAACGGTCCCAATCCGCCAACCGCGTTCAACCGCTTTGGGGTGCAACTGAGTCAGCACCTTCCCTCCGGCACATACGGCCACCTCGGTGTATTCATCCGCGCCGTCAATGTTGGCGGTCAGCTCGAAAGATGCGGCGCCCAGGTAAAACTTGGGCGCTTCGCGGACTGCATGAGCATGGTCCCCGATGAAAAGATCGTTTCCCCAAGGGAACGTCGAGGAGGGAGTGAAATCCGAATCTGACATCCTTTCCAGGATGCCTTGCACGGTGCTGCGCCACTGCTGCCGGGGCACCTTGTCCAAACCAAGCATGCAGATAAATCGTGGGGCTTCCGACCGCTCTGAAATTGCAAGATAACGACCCGAGTCCATCGCAACCATTCGCAGGACGGCACCGGAATTCAACTTCCACGAAATATAAAAGGCATTGTAGTAGTACTTGTGCTCGGCAATTGCCCCCAACCTGGATTGCGGCCTGGTCGTCACCGGCTCCTTCTTCTTCACCTTCCTAATCGTTCCTGGACGGCCCGCCATGGCATCGGATAATGCCAAGACGAGTGCTTCAATTACGTGCTTAGTAACCACTTCAGACTGTGCCAAGACATCGTGCTCACCGATTGGGCCCAGCCCGCCCAACCGCAAACGCACGACCTGCCACCCTACGCCGGCTAGAAGATCGTTGCGCCTCTTGTCTTCTCTTTCCTTGCCAGCGTGGGTGTAGGCAGGGTCAACTTCCACGCAAACCTTTGTCTTGGAAATAAGGATGTCTGGCGTCAGAACGGGAAAGTTATTGCGTTCTGGTTCATGTCCGCACTGAATTGCGCTGCGACCTTTATGGACTCTGAATCCGGCGGCAACCAGCTTGTCCCGTACCTCTTGCTCCGTCTTAGAGGTCGAGAGGTTACGAGATTGGATGACGGTGCCAGCCTGGTAATAGGGGCCTGAACTTTTCGCTTTTCTCTCTGCGAAATCAGCCCTGGCCGTTGGCCGGCATGCTCTGCACACTGCCATGTACTCGACGCCAGGCCGGGCGATTACCTCGTGGCCACAGCTCAGGGTTACGCGCCCGTACAACTGTTCGTCAGCGCAGCTGAGACATGCCCTCGATCCACCGGCCTTTTTACGCCATCCTGATACGGCAGCGCACTGAACGACAGCCGACTCAATAAATTTGTGCCCCACCGGGCAAATCCAGCGGACCTTCACCGGAGAGGTGGCTGGAATGTCTCCTGGCCCGAATGGATTCTCGTCGTCCCACATGTCAAGCACTTCTTTGTGCTTCAGCGCAACCGTCACTTCCGCTTTTGGCGCACGTCGAGCAAGGCCCAGCCGGCTTCGATCTTCCGGCGTCAGCGCCGGCCAGTCTTCAAGTGCTTTCACAAATGCCCCCAATTCAGATCCGGATGCTAAACCTCGGTTCCGGCTGATAGTAGACGAGCCCACCGACATTACGCGGCGAAGTTCTGGGGCACTTCCTGAGACGCCGCCGTTAGGCTCGAGCAATGACTGGGATGATTTCAGTTGGCGGGTTCACCGAGCCGATTGAGAAAGCCACGCGCTTGGTACGGGAGTACGTGACCGAATACGGCAGGTGGTCCTACCCCGCCTACGATGGCTACCTTCGGGATACGCCAACCCTTGACGTCCGCCAACAAGACCTGCTGGCCGCAGCGCTACTCAATGCCGGTCAGCAGCCAATTCCCACTTACTACGGGCTGCTGGAGATCCTGCCTGAAATCAACCGCCGCCTAGAGGACCCACGCTTGACTGGCACGCTTGAGGAAGCTTCAGGTGACACCCTAGACGCAATCGCGGACCTTTACGGCATCTTGGACGACCACCCCCAGCATCAGGTCCAGCTCGTCAAACTCAGCAAAGTTCTGCACCGGAAGCGTCCGGAGCTGCTGCCGCTGTACGACAAGAATGTTTGGCGCTGTTACAGCCAAATCGGGAATCCGGTCCGAGTGGAACCGGTTAAGCGCCGCAGCGATAGGAAGCGCATGCAGGCCTGGTTGCCGCAGGTGCAAGCCGATCTAAAAAGGGCCTCGATCCTTTGGCGCGACTTGGCCGCCCTAGCCTCCAAACCGACGATCACTCCGCTACGAGCCTTGGACATTCTTGCTTGGCGCCTCGTTGATGAAGTGACGCCCCGTCAGAAGCGGCAGCGCGTCTCGTTCGAAAAAAAGATCTAGTTCAAGCAGAGTTGCTCACTATCCATTCCGCCCTGGCCAGAAGCTCATCGAAGGTCACGACTTCAGGTTCTTGAAGGTGGCGCCGTGCTAGTTCAAACGAACGAATCTTCTCTGGATGGTGTTGACCCTGGTCATTCTTAAACTCGGATAGCTTTCCGATAATCAAGAAAGACCTCGGCCGGATTAAGTAGGTCAAGTCCGTCGTTTCGAAGCCATCATCACCACGCCTAGCTACTCGTTCTCCCACGTTTGCGACAGCTTGGTGGACTGTCACCTGGGCCTGGCTGATACCGCCAGAAAGCTCCTTCGACATCGACCAAACGCTGGGCCGATATTCGTCCTTCAAAAGAGGCGTTCGGTGGTGTTTAATTTCCGCGAACACCATGGACTGGATAAGCCCACTTGTGCGGAGTACCGCGTCCGCGCGCTTTCCGTCCCCCGTGATCGAGTGACCTTTTACGATCTGCTCAAGCTTCTCTTCTGACCACGACGTGAAGAGTTGAGTACCGAGACCGACGCCCAAGACCCAGGGGTTGCTCTCGAAGAAATTCTGCCAGACTGATTCTTTTCCCTTGTTCCCCTCTATCTGGGAATCAAAGAAGGCGTCGTCATCGAGCATCCTTCGAAATTGTTCAAGCGCGGCGCGCCTGCCGGCTAGGGCAACGACATCCTGCGCCTGTGCATCATCGGCGATTAAGGCACGAAGCGCCGGCGCCTGAGACTCGTACACGCGGCTGGCTGATTCGGGATTGTTCAGCAACGCGGAGAGAGTTTCCTCATCGAGTTTGGTACCAGTGTCGGCGCCGTCGGGCTCAATGAGCATAAGACGGCGAAAGAACTCCGCCAACCGAATGGCATCTTCACGCCGGACTCGCAGGACCTCTTTAACTACCGCTCCAGACCCTGCGATCGGCACACGTTGAATCCAAAGATCCACGAGGGATCCTTTTTCTCTTGATATCAGGACCTTGATCTGTGAGCGGCTACCAGCAATGGGAGTGACCATCCACTCCTCACCTACTCGTTGCAGTGATGAGGCAGTGCCATCGTCATCGAGCACCTGGTAGACAAAGCGGCTCGGTTGACCGTAGTCAGAAGAGTTTGAGTTGCGGTTGCCGAACGTTTTGGATGTGTATAAGCGCCCGGGCAACCGGGCCTGCGCATACTCGGTCTCCGTTTCTGGCTCATACGACGCGGAAGCGAACTCCCATTCTTCTCCTGACACAAGCGACCCCCGTTGAAATCTCGACTGGCGTCAGACTACCCGCCCTAACGGGACGCAGGAGCAGCAGCACGACTGATACCTCCTCAGAGTGTCCAAGTTCCCTGGAACTAAAACATCTGCTGTGTGCGTTCATCTGCGGATCCGCATTTCCGCTTCCGGAGGTTGCCCCTCACATCACTTTCTGGTGGTTGGGGCAACCGTTCTTTCCGTGCAGGTCCTTGCTACAAGCCTACCTACGCCTTTATTCCGTGGGCCTGAGCCAGAAGGTCGGCTTCGGCGTCGTAACCCCGCGCACGAAGCTCTGGGATGAAGATGTGAATCGGTGGGATGCATGACATGTAGGGGTTTTCGCAGGGTCCGTCATAGAGGCCACCGCCTGGCGAGGTGTCCAGGCCACCACAGTTGTAACGGTCGAGCCCGCCGCCGTTGTACTTGTCCAGACCGCCGCCGTTGTAACGGTCGAGGCCGCCCCCGTTGTACATGTCCAGACCGCCGCCGTTGTACTCATCGAGACCGCCCCCGTTATAGCGGTCGAGGCCTCCCCCGTTGTACTCGTCAGCTCCACCGCCGGAGTAGGGGTAGAGTCCCCCACCTGGCCCCTCGTAAAGTCCACCGCCCGGGCCTGTGTACCTGTCGCGTGGAAACTTCTTGTTGGTCTTATTCATACTGCGCATCCTACGTTCCACGCGCACAGCGTGAACTGATGCCTCTGACACTGATGCGTGCAGAATTGTCAGATGCGGTGGCTACCTTTGAGCAACAACCCCATCGACCCCAATAACCGCAGGAGCTAAACGGCATGGACCCCGTATTCAACAAGAACGGCACTGTCGTTGCTTGGCTTTACGGCAACGACATCTTGGATTTAGGCGGAACGTACCGAGGCTTTGTTCAAGGAAGTAACGTGATCAGCTACCGGAACGGACGTCACCTTGGCTGGTTTGAACAGGGTGCTTTCTGGGACGCTCATAACCGTGCCATCGGGATGACGCCCGATGCTTCCGCCCCCATCCCTCGCCCAGGACTCAGTGGCGTACCAGGAAAGCCGGGGATCGGAGGCCGTCCAGGACGGCCTGGCATCCCGGGGACACCGGGTAAGCCCGGGCGATCCGGTAGCTGGTCTACGCAAGATTGGAACAGCTGGATGCCAAACAAGTAGCAGTAGCGTTGATTCACCCTTCCGACCCAGATGCGACGGCCAGGGGGCGGTCAACTCAAATAGATCTCTTTGTCCCGTTTCCTTAGACCTGGGCACTGTTGAAATCAGTCCTTGCGGATCGCTATGAGGTTTTGGCCGTCTTCCAGAAGCGCGTAGACGTTTTCCCGCGCTTCTTCGTAGGTGTCGCCTTCGGCCTCGATGTGCTCGTAGCTGCCGTCAGGGTTGGTGATAGTGCCGATGAGTATCACCGCCGGAGTCTATTCCGCTGCAGGTTCGGCGGGCTCGATGAGCTCCGGCCCGTTGTTGCGGACACTGTTGACTCGGGGGCTGACAATCCGAGGTGTCAGCGTCGGTTCCGGCAGGGAGTCCAGCAAGTGCTGAATGTCGTCCTTGCCGGTCAGGTCCGGGTCGAGCCACTCAGCGAAGCGGTCACGCGGGATGATCACCGGTGACCTGTCATGGACGTGGCCCAGGGCGTCCTGGGTGGTTGTGGTGAGCACTGTGCAGCTGAGCAGCCACCTTTCCGGATCGTCCTCCGGCAGCGTCGGGTCAGCCCACCACTCATACAGGCCGGCGAAGCCCAGCAACGGCTCCTTGTCCGAGTACAGGTAGTTCGGGATTTTCTTCCCGTCCTCGGTCTTCTGCCACTCGTAATAGCCCTCCGCCGGGATGATTGCACGGCGCTTCACTGCCGCCTTCCGGAAGGACGGCTTCTCAAGAATCGACTCACTCCGGGCGTTGATCAGCTTGGAGCCGATCTTGATGTCCTTAGCCCAGGACGGGACCAGGCCCCAGCGGGCAACCAGCAAATGCCGGTCAAGGGTCCCCTCATCTAAACGTTCGGCAACGATCGGCACGCTTTGGGTTGGCGCTACGTTCCAGCTGGGCGGTGGAGGGCTTCCTTCGACTTCTTTAGCCTCAAAGTGGTTCAGAAGATCTCCGGTCGCTTTGGACATCACGTATCTGCCGCACATGAAGCCCATTCTGCCTTGCATCATCAAGCGGTTCGTCATAACGGGCCGCTTAGGAGGGCTGGTGCTGAGGTCAGCGTAATCTCATTTGGTGTCCACAAATCCATTGTTCCGTCCTCAGACAAGCGAAGAACAAGCGGTGGCCCGCCGAGATCTACTGGAGTGCTTTGCAGACATCGCCCACCTACAGGAATTGGTGCGCGATGCGCTGCCCGTAGCGCAACGCTCCGTTCTTTGGCTGGACGACCAATTAACGCGTCCCTACCAAACCTCGCACGCCGTCAATTACTTAATCCTGACGGCTGTGGACCACCTTCACTGCCTGAAGACTGTGATGCAAGAGGCGGAGTCTCAGCACATCTTTGCTCCTTTCACGCTGATTCGCTCAGCAATTGAGACGGCCAGCACCGCTCTCTGGCTTCTAAACCCGACGGACCGAAAGACCCGCATTACTCGGTCATTGCGGTTGGAGGCCAACAACATGACGATGCTTGGCAGAGCCTACGACACCATGGGGGTCGATACGGCTGAAACGACCACCATGCGTTTGCAACTACTTCGCGCGGCCATTGAAAAGTCCAAGGTGGACAAGGATGTAGTCATGGGCGGATACCCAGCTGTCCAGACCATCATCACGGCAGCAACCAAGGAGGCCGGCCTGTCACGCTGGATCTTCGCTGCCTGGCAGTTGAGTTCCGGATCCGCCCACGGCAAGACTTGGGCTGGGGCGCACACATCAACTTTCACTGAGAATGAAACCTCCAGCAGCGACGCCGTCCTCAGCGGCGTCCTTACCTCGGATGAAATCAGTATTTCCAGGGTCCTGTTTGCCGCATTGGCCGTGGTCAACCGAGCGCTTGCACTCCAGGCACGGCGCGCCAGACGTCCAGTAGCAGGCCGCAGTTTTATGCAACCAGAGCCGTGCAACACCCCTTCGGCCGGCGTCCGCGAACCGGGCTCAGCCCTAGAGAATTAGCTATGGGAACAGCATCGAATTGCTATCAGGCTGTCGGCATCCCAAAAAAGGCTCCCACAGCCTGCAAAACGCCATCGGCAGCGAGATTGGAAGACACACCGCCAGCCAAGGAATAGCCGCCAGCGCGGAGTTTAGACACAAAATTGTTGGTCTTTTCGGCTGGGCTCGGGCCATCCGCCAGAACAGCGGATCGCAGGTCCTCCGCTGCTTCGCGCTGCAATCCAAGCTCCACAGCTGCTTTGACCAGCGAATCGATGTCACCCTTTTTTACCACCGCCTTTTGTTGGATATCTGACCCAGCGGCGATGTTGTTGCCGTCACCGTTGATGGTGAAATGGAAGTTGTTTGTCACTTGTTTTACCTCGGGATCATCAGTCGTCGGTCCACCTGGTTCGCCAGCTGTAGGAGCTACTTGCTCCAGCTCCAAAGCGAACTTCAGAGCAGTAGTACGAACAGCGTCGATGATGCCAACGATTGCGTTTTGCGGAATGGCTTGTGTCGCGCCGATGAGCTCCATCATGTAGAAACCCGCTCCGCCCTTCTTCTCCGCCACGTGCCGGTTGTATTCATTCACAATGAAGGGGTCCCAGCTCATACTGGGATTCTTGTCGCTGGCTCCAAGCAATTCGAGGTCTGCAACGGGTTGACGAATCGTGGCCCTAAACCAGCAGTTAATGAAGTCTTCCGGGAGGCCGACATAAGAAACGACATTGGTCGCGCGGCTGCCGACGGGTCCTGACCACACGCCAGTGACCGGCGTCGGGAAGGGACCCCTATACCCGGGCACCGGATCATTGCTCTTGTATCCAAACAACTCTCGTTGTGACCATGCACCCAGTTCCTCGGCCCTGAGACGAAAGGCAACTGTCTGGACCTTCCTAAGCAGGTTTGAGGTAGTAAAGGTCCCATCACTCGCAGCATCGATGATCTCGGTCAGCTTGGTCATGGGGCCAATTCTCTCCTGCGCAAGGTGCAGATCGCCCTACTGGGTTACTAGCGCGTGCTGCGGCGTTGCTTTGCGCTCTTCGCGAGGTTGTCATCGCGGCATCGCAGCGGTCCCATTTCCTTAGAACTGGGATCCCCAGGTGGGCGACCCACTGACGAACACAGCCTCAATGAATGACGCGTAATCTGACTGTCCCGGAAGTCATTCCTTAAACTCGCGCCATTGACGCCGTCAGGGCAGTGAATTTCGGTACGGGTATGGGGAGCGCCAAGCGACTGCATCCTCCCCCCCTTCGACGGGGGGATTAATCGGAGAAGATGTTACTGCGCGTAGTAAGCCACGGGCTCAGAGTCATCCACAATCTCGCCAGAAGCGATGCGCTCTTCTGTGCGTCGGTATGCGCCGTCGATGTAAGTCCTCAAGGTCATTGATTCCGATGCGCCACATACCGCGTCCTCCGACCTGAATGGCACGCAGCTCCCCGGTCTTCAGCAGTGCCTCGTAGTGGCCCCTATTGCTCTTCCTGAGCTCGTGGCCGGCGTTCGCTCAGTTCAGCGCGCAGCTGGTCGATTTGGCGGCTGTAGGTCTCGTGAAGGTCCTTGACGCGTTGTTCACCATGGGCGCGCTCACGCTCGACGTCGGCCCTGGCGGCCTCACGCTCCGCCGTCAGGGTCGCCACGGTGCTGCGCATATCGGCTGCAGATTCGCGCGTTGCCTCAAGGTCGGCGCGGACTGCCGCCAGCTGACGCCGGGCCTCTTCGGCTGCAGATTCCTCGCGGTCCGCGCGTGCCCGCTCCGCCTCGGTGCGGCTCTCGGCCATCCCGGTACGTTGCTCTGCCTCAATCCGGGCCCGTTCCTCTGTCGCGGCCCGTTCCGCGGCTGCGTCACGTGCCTGTTCAGCCAAAGTCAGTTGCCCACGGAGTGCTTCAAGGTCGGCCCGCAGCCCGGCATTCTCGGCTTGCGCCAGTTCCCGATCGTTGGCGGCCGAGGCATGGGCCTGCGCGAGTTCATCGGTGAGTTGCTGAGCCTGGGACAGGGTGGCGTCCAGGTCCTGCTGGCGGCCTGACAGCTCCTGGGCGAGGTCCTCGCTCGTTCGCGTTGCTTCTTCAGCGGCCGCGTCGGCTTCGGCTTTTTCTGCCTCGGCCAGGCGCTGAGCCTGTTCAGCACGGGTAGCTCTCGCGTTCGCGGCCGCAACCCGCTCGGCGGCTTCGCTGGCTACTGACTCAATCTGAGCTTCTGCCGCCTCGGGGTCCCCCACGGTGCGAAGTTCCTCAAGAAGTGTCGCGAGCTGCTCGCCCAGGTGCTCGATCATCCCGCTAACCTGGCCCGTGATCTCACTGGCACGCTGACGCGCAGAGTCGACAGGGCGAGCCTCTGTGCCCCGCGAAGCGTCCCCGTTGGGGCGCTGCCGTGCGCGCCAGGCCGACGCGCGGTTATGCGCGGGGTCATCACAGTATTCGGGCGGCCGGCCTGTGCCGGCCTCGGCTGCCATGGCGGGCCGCTGGCAGCCCGGGTAGCGGCAAGTGCGTGCGTCCACTTCAACAATGCTGTCGCTCATAGTGTAATCATATCGTCTTTCGTTCGTTGGCGGAAGACATAACGAAAATACATAACGTAACTAAAGACGGAACACAATTGCACAGCAGACGTTGGCTCGGTAGGTCCCCTGGCAGCCCCCGGCGCGTAGCGTGAAGGCCATGGGACGCGTCCGGGAAGAAGGCACTGGACCCGGCCTGCCGGCGGGACTGGTGCCTCCGATAACAGTGGCCTTGGCCCGGGCTGTCACGAAGATGCCGCCGGTCGGGGCCATCGCCGGGACTTTGCTCTATGAACCCAAGTGGGACGGCTATAGGGCCGTCTGCGTCCGTGACGATATCGGCGCCACGTTGTGGTCCCGGCAGCAGAAGGAACTGACGGGGTACTTCCCGGAACTCGTGGCTGCGATCGCCGCGACCGTGCCACCGGGATGCGTGATCGACGGCGAAGCGGTGATCTGGAGCCAGGGCCGGCTGAACTTCACCGCCCTGCAACAGCGCCTGAGTGCTGGGCCAAAGACTCTTTCTGGACTAGTTGCTGCAACGCCGGCCAGCTACGCAGCGTTCGACGTCCTGTCCGTCGCCGGGCATGACGCCAGGAACCTGCCGCTGAGCGACCGCCGGGCGCTCCTGGAAGAACTTGCCCGCAGCTGGGAACCGCCTCTCTCCCTCTCCCCCGCCACCACCGACCGCGTCGTAGCCGAACAGTGGCTCGAGAACCTGCCACCCACAGGGATTGAAGGGCTGGTCATCAAAGATCTGAACCAGCCCTACACGCCGGGTGCCCGCTCATGGCTGAAGCTCAAACACAGAGAAACCGTAGAAATCATCTGCGGCGCAGTGATTGGGCCGATAACGCAACCCTCTCAAGTGGTCGCCGGCCTCATCCTTGACGGCGAGCTGCGGATCGTGGGCCGGTCCACGCCACTGAAGGCGAGGGATAGCAGGGAACTGGCACGGTGGCTTCACCCACCAGGGGGTGAGCATCCCTGGCCAACCACTGTGAAAGGTACGACCCTGGACAGGTTCAACAGAGACAAGGAACCTGTGGCGCTGACGCTCGTGGACCCCGTAGTTGTAGAGGTTTCCGCAGACACGGCCTGGTCGGGCAGGTCCTTCCGGCACCCGTTGCGGGTACTTCGGGCCAGGCCGGAGCTATCGCCTCACGACGTTGTCCTGGGTGAGCGGTGGAGAACGTAAGACTGCCCGGCCCCCGGTGCACCCGGTGCCCGGCAGTCTTACGTTCTACCTCAGTGCCAGAACGGGTTGCGGCGACTGCAGACGCTCCCGCGGAATTCCGGGGCTGTGCAGACGAGTGTTGACAACGGAAATGTCAGAAGTGCCGTGCACGGAACCGATTCCGCTCAATAATCCTCTGCACCAACGGGGAACTACTGCTTTGAAGCCACGGCAGTGCCAGCGGCCGGGACCCACCGGTAGAGCGTCGGCACGGAGACGCCGAGGCTGTTGGCCACTTCCCGCGGTGGTGTTCCCTGCTTGAGTAGTTTGCGGGCTGAGCGGATCTTGGCTTCGGTCATGATGCGTTTGCGGCCGCCTACTCGTCCCTGTTCCCGCGCGGCCCGGAGTCCGGCCTGGGTACGTTCGACCATGAGCTCCCGTTCCATCTGGGCCAGGGATGCCATCACATTGAAGAAGAAGCGCCCGGAGACCGTGGTGGTATCGATCGCATCGGTGAGGCTGACGAAGCCTACCCCGCGGTTATTCAGGCCGCCGGCGAATTCCAGGAGGTCTTTCACGCTCCGACCCAGGCGGTCCAGCTTCCACACCACCAGAGTGTCACCGTCACGCAGGGTGTCCAGCGCTTGGTCGAGCCCGGGGCGTTGGGAGGTAGTGCCGCTGATCTGGTCTTCGTAGATTTTGTCGCACCCGGCCTTCTTCAGAGCGTTGATCTGCAGGTCCAAGTTCTGGTCCCGGGTGGAGACCCGGGCGTAGCCGATACGGTGTGCGGTCATGGAGTGTTCTCTTCTCAAAACTCAATTCGGGGCGTTGCTTCGACTGTATCGTTTCGAGAACTATTTGTGAGAACGACCGGTCCTAAGCTCGGATTTTCGGCTGCGCGGCGGTCTTGCGCAGAAAGACGCCCCTTCACAGCCGCTCGCCGCAAACACCCCGATTCTCAAATCAACCTGCTCTTGAAATCCTTCGTTATCGAGACTCCCGATAGACATCGGTGTATCTGGGATGGGATCGAATCTTGGTCACACTAAACATGTCCTACCTCCCGAATATGATTTGCGCATGGGCACATCCGATTCCAAGCCGTTGGAGCTGATTTACGGCGAATTCCTTCGAGCGTTGGAGGCGAATGACGTCGAATGTGCGCTGGACCTGATGGCGATGGCAGCGTTCGCGATCTGGAGTACTCCGGGACAGTCCGAACGCCTCAACCTGATGAACCTGGCACGCCGAGGCGTGATCAGTACCGAATGCGCTGATTTCCGGCGGGACAAAGACTTCGAGACCGCTGCATTGCGATTCGCAGTCGACTCGGCCAGTCCGCTAGCCAGCGCCCTGCCTGCAGACGTTGGGGCGTCAATGGCCCGACGACGAGGGTGGATCTATGCATGGTGTCAGTTGATACGCTGCCAGCCCGAAGCATCGTCCGCGACAAAAGCCCTAAACGCGTACTCGGAGTACTTAATGACTTTCGCCGAGTTCCCATCACTCTATGAAGCCCAACCCGATGCCGGTACCAATTTCGTCCGGCTAGCAATGAACGTCGAGCATGAGTTCGCGGATTTCAGGGTCTTGTCCAGGGCGATCCTCCTGGAAGCCTCTGGAGCCTCGAAAGCGGACCTAGCTGACGACGAAGAAGACAGCTTCGAAAATGAGACCCTCCTCATCGATGAATTCAATTCCTTTCTCGACTGCGGCGAAACGGCCCAAGCCCTTAATCTTCTAGCCGTCTCCCATTTCTCTGGCGAGTCCTCCGAGTTCGACAGTGAAGCAATATCCGAGCTTCTTGCCAGGAGCGCTGGTCTCATTCGGAACGAGTGGCATGACGACTCCCCCGAAGTCGATGACCTCCTGTCCCGACTGTGGGTAACCGCCTACTCTAGGTGCCTTCAGCTAGCAAAGAACAAAACGCTGGATAATGTAGGACTCCCGGGATTCGAGCCAGAGCTGCTCCCCTTATCAGATGCTCAGCACCAGATCCTCCAATCCTTCTTACTGGAACACCACGCCGCGCAATCCGAACAGTTCATCAAGATTGACCGTGGAGACGAAGCCGAAAATGCTGACGAGGAAACCGACGGGCCCGTAGATGAGTGGTTAGAGGACACCGGTCCACCACCGGCACCAGTAGATCCACGATCCGCACTCGTCGGCGTGGCTCAGCGCCACCTGGACCGCTCTTGTGGAGCCCATTCCGGCTCCCGCATTCTGGCTGAACGTTCCGTTGATGCCGCCCATCAAATATGGGCTGTCCACTCGACCATAACCGCGGGATGGAAGGACCAGACACCGGAGAGACCTGGATATGGCCAAAGGATTCAGGCAGAACTGGCGGGCTGGGCCGACACTGTGGCCGCCGAAAAGTACCCGCGCCCCGCAGACAATCGTCCGACCCCCCAAAAGAGAGGACGCCGAATTTACGAATCTATCTGGGCATGGGCAATCACAGCCGGCACTCTCGCTGCTGTGGCTCAAGTCCACAACGGGTTCTGGTTCGCGGTCGGACTCGGTGCATTTCTCGGATACCTGTTTTCATCAAACTACGACTCAATCACGGCACCTGGCCTAGTACCTCTTCCAGACCCCGCAGTGGAACAACGCGCGAGCCTGCAAAAGGCACTCCTTGAGATCGGCGTTCACGTCGCACTGGAATACGATTCCGCAGAATATGCTTCAAACCTCTCGCCGTCCGAACTGCGGCAACTCGTCAACGGCGCTTGGCAACCACAAGGCCCGCCGCCGCCACGCATGGCCTCTTGTACTCCCCGAGAGGCCGAATACGTGGCCGCACAGTGGATGCGATACCTCGGGGCCACTTCGTGCAGAGTCACCCAAGCCTCACGAGACGGGGGCATGGACATAATTTCAGACACTCACGTTGCAGAAGTTAAACATCATCAGTCCCCAGTCGGAGTGAACTTTGTTCGTCAGATCTACGGAGCCGCAACAGGCGCATCCAAACAAGCCGTGTTTTTCTCACTAAGCGAGTTCACCCGTACAGCAGAAGAATTCGCTGACACCAACTCCATTCCACTCTTTCGCTACGACCCTCAAGAACGCACGCTTACAGCGAAATCACGAAGTGCACTTCGGGCCTTGCAGCACGGACTGCAGTCGGGAATGAACCTAAGTGAAGCCGCCATTCAGGGGTGAGAATTACAGAACAAGCCACACCGATTGGAGGCATATGCATGGCTAAACTGAAGCACTTTACTGTCCATGAGCTCATGGGCGAGGGTTTCCGAGGATTTCAAACCTTCCAAGATGTCCGGCAGCAGTACGCCCAGGATGATGGGGGAATCCCGAAATCGCCGGGTGTCTACGTAGTACTACGGGTGAACACTTCTGCCCCACAATTTTTGACCAAGGGTTTCGGCGGAACCCACAAAGCCCGCAAGGCAAACGCGCCAATAAGTGAGCTTGAAGCAAGCTGGGTCCACGGGGCTTCGGTCTTGTACTTCGGCAAGGCAGGCCAGCGTAAAGACGGTGGAGGGTTGTGGGACCGGATCAACGAATACTCAGTGGCGGGCCAAGGACGAGTCCACGGCCACAGTGGCGGCGAATACATTTGGCAGCTAGCCGATGCTAGGAAACTGTTAGTGGCCTGGAAGGTTGTGCAAGGCGGAACGGAAAAAAAGCTTGAGGACGCCATGATTCTGGCTTTCAAAGACAGGTATGGGAAGGTTCCCTTCGCTAATCGCACACTTTAACTGAAAGCGACGGTTCGCTGAGATGAACGAAGCGCCCACAAGGGAGTAGGCATGAAGTGTCGCTTGGACGATCGACATATGCACCAGCGGGCGTTCACAGACCCTGGCGTGAGTGGATCGAGGGGCAGCAGGTCGTTGGACAATGCGTTTGAAAAAGCAGAAGCTTTGCGACCCGGTCCATTCCTAGCGGAATTATTGCCTGGCCTTTACTCTGTTCTCAGGCGCATTCGCGCTTCGCGCGGCGGATAGGCACTTCCGGCCATTTGGCAGTTGGTGACCGTCAACGCGAAGGGAGCCGGGCCATGTACGAAGCATTACCGTTCGTTATCGTCCTGCTGGTGTTCCTCCAGATCACCAAGCGGAAGTAGCCAAAGGGGTTTGGGCGGGCGATGTCCGTCCAAACCCCGATTACGTAGTTGCTCAGGTTCTGGACCAAGTGGGCGTAAAAGTTCCTATCCCATTACGCTCTCTTTTATGACTCAGCACACGGGGGACGTACTGACGTCCATACAGACAAGCGACGTTTTCACACCCGCCAAACTACCGACCATCACCGACGTTGATAGGGAAGACCTGTCAAAGGCGTTGGATCGCCTACTTAGGCGGGGCGGTTTCTATATTCCAGTGATGGGTACTACGAAGCTGGGCAAAACCACCCTAGTTAACAGCGCCTTGAAAAAGATGGGATATTCAATCTTCCTGCGCGGGCAGTCCTTGAGCGAGGGGAGCGAGACTCTTTGGCTCAAGCTGGCCGCCGAGCTGGAGATCCCAGCGTCCAAGGATACGGGCACTGTTTCTGGCGACAAATCTACGTGGGGCTTTTTCGGTAAGTTTGCAGCCACCCTTGCCCTGGTGGGCAAGGCCGAGGCCGGCGCGCAGGTAGGTGGAGAACACTCACTACAACAGTCGACTTCCAAGACTGTGCCGCTTGATGCCGAGAGTGAAGTCATAAAGGCACTTGAACTCCTGGCTAAGGGAGGGTTGAAGGTCGCGATCGCCATTGACGATTTCCACTTCATCACTGATGTAGAAAAACGGCGATCAATCATCCGCGCTCTGCGGCCGGTGACCGGGGCCGGGGTTTCTGTCGTACTGATAACCCTCCCTAACCGCGCAACAGATCCAGCCTTCCAAGGCACCAACATAGGTGGCAGGCAAAAGTCCATCACTGTTGGTACCTGGGACCAGACGGACCTGGAAAAAATTGCCACCTTGGGTTTTGCAGCACTAAACGTAGTGGCGAAAAAAAGCACTATCGCCCGCTTGGCTTCAGAAAGCTTTGGCAGCCCCCAGATCATGCAGCAGCTGTGCCTGGATCTTTGTGAAGATGTCAACGATGTCCTCGAGAAAGTAGAAGGTGATACTCCTCTTACTCTCCAAGAACCAAGCAATTGGAATGAATTCTTCAAGTCGATCAAGGATCACGACTCCGCTGATTGGCTCACGACCCTCGGTTTGGGGCCGAAAAAGAAGCGAGACAAGCGGAGCAAATATGAGGTGGGAGGGCGTCGAGCAGATGGATATCAGCTGATCCTTCTTGCCCTCCGGGACTTGGGTGTCCCCACATCGGTTCCTTTTGCTGACATCAAAGCTCAGATCGGCAAGATGCTTCAATTCGATGCCAAGCAGCTCAACGTGATGGCGCTTGAAGCCAAGGCCAACAACATGCACGTCCTTGCGCACAAGGTCATGGATGAAAAACTGGGCAACTTCAAGGCTCTGGAGGCTAAAGCCGAAGACGATGATTACTTCTTCGATGAAGAAGAAGTAGAGCTCGCAGGTGACATCCCCCAGCCTGTATTTGAGTTCACCAAATCAGCTACAACTCCCCTGCTCAACGTCTTGGACCCCTGGCTCGCCTACACACTGAAGTGGCATGAGGATTCCTTCCTCGGTTAATCCACCAGAAAGCCCAAGGTAAGGCCGGCATCGATAGGACGATGATCGCGCCTTGATCCGCACAGGAAAGCCCTGCACAGCCTGTTGGCTGTGCAGGGCCTTCGTACATCTGCCACGGGTTAGCGCCCGTAGTCAGAATCCTGCTGGCGGCGGTGTTCTGCTGACCGTTGTTGGATTGCTGTGGCGGTGCCTGCAGCGGCCGGAGTGGTGGACTGCTGCGGGAAAGAGGCATTCATCAGTCGCTGCATCTTTTCCAGCCGGGGGTCGATTTTGATGGGAGGCTCAGGCTGCGGTTGTTCTTCCGGTTTTGCTGCGGCAGCCATGAGTTGGTCGATGCGGGCAGAGTTGGCTTGGGCGGCTTTAAGCGCGTCAGCGTGTTTGAAGGGTTCTGCCAGCGCTTTCTCTGCCTGTTCGACCCGGGAGAGAGCTTCCTGGCGCCTTGACTCCACATCGTCGGCGAGCCGTGGCAGGGAAGCCACCCTGTTTTCGAGTTGACGGATGGTGCCGATGTCAGCGGACAGCAGGCTCCTGCGGGCGATCTGAGTTGCTGCCCTGGGTACTCCTTCGATACGTACTTCAACGGTGGCGCGGTCCAGATCCCGGGCCGGCACGAGCTTCGCGCGGAGCTCGTGGCCACCAAGGGTGGCAATGGTTCCCAGTTCGTCGTACCCGTAGAGATTCATGAGCCGGTGGCCGTGCTTGCCGGCCCATGCCCGCAGCGCTTCGGCGGCGTCTCCGCGGTTGTCGAGGGTTTTACCGTCGATGGTGGCCTTGAAGGCATCTGCCGTGGTGTCCACGGTCCGCGCTGCTGCCGCCTGGATCAGAGGCAGGTCGGCGGTAGCGGCGTCGGCTGCGGATTGTTCGCCGCGTTTGGTATAGGCGACAGCGATCATGTTGCGGTTGTAGGCCCGGTCGAGGCGGCTGAGGCGGGCCAATTCTTGGTCCGCGACGGCCTTTTCGAGTACCAGCGGGTTGCCGCTGGTGATGGCTTTGGCTTGGGCGAAGTTCAAGGTGTTGTCCCCGATGTCTTCGATTTCCCGGACGTCGAGCCGGCCGCGCATGATTTGGTTGATGAAGCGGGACTTCCGTTCCAGCCCTTGCCACATGAAGGAGTCGAAGGATTCCTTTGTGACGACTTGGGAGATGCGGACCTCGGGGTTCAGGTTGCCTTGGCGCATGATGCGGCCGTGGCGTTGTTCGACGTCCGACGGACGCCACGGGGCGTCCATGTCCACCAGGTGCACTGCACGTTTTTGAATGTTCGTGCCGACACCCATTTTCGAGGTCGAGCCCATCAGAACGGCGATCTGGCCGGAGCGGGCTGCCGCGAAAAGCCTCCCCTTTTCGGTGTCATTCTTGGCTTCGTGGACGAACCGGACCATGTGCTCGGGTACGCTACGGCGGCGGAGCTGGTCTTTGAGTTCGCCGTAGACGTTCCACCGGTCAGATGGTGTGCCGAAGTCGCAGAAGACCAGCTGCAGGGCCCCGGGTACCGGGTCAGGTTCCCCGGTTTTCGGGTCGGTGTAGATGCGGTCTTTGTGTTCTTCGTAGACGCTGGCCAGCAGGTCAGCGGTGGCGCTGATTTTGGTGGGTCCGCGCTGGAACAGTGTGGGGTCCACGAGTCTCATGTCCAGGGCGGCCTTGCGGCCGTCGGAGGAGACTTTGAGCATGTTGTCTTCCTCGGAGTCCACGAGACGTTGCTGGATGGCGTCTACGCGCTTGCCGATGTCCTGGATGTATTCGCGCAGTTCGGGGCTGGGTTCCACGGCCAGCATGTTGGGCTGGCGTAGCCCGTCCCCGTCCCGTGGGGCGAGGTCCGGGACGGGGAGCTTGAGGTCTTCGGCGGTTTTGACGTCCGCGAAGGTGTGGAACATCTTTAGCAGCTCGGGGACGTTCTGGAATTTGGCGAACCGGCTCTTGAGTTTGAACCGGTCGCCGCCGGCTACGGAGAGTTCCATTTCCTCGACGACCTGGCCGAACGTCGCGGCCCAGGTGTTGAAGTCTTGGATCCCGGTGGCCTCGAGGAGGTCCGGGCGCAGGTAGCGCTGCATGACGTACATTTCTGTGACGGAGTTGGCGATCGGCGTTGCCGTGGCCCCGGTGATGACCCGCCGGCCTTCGCGCTGGCGGAGGAACTCGGTCTTCATGTGAAGGTCCGATGCGCGTGCTGAGCCTTGGATGGCGGCACCGGGGATGTTGCTCGGGGTCCGGAGGTTCTTGTAGTCGTGCAGTTCGTCCACGACGAGGTAGTCAATGCCGGTCTCTTCGAAGCTGATCCCTGGATCGGCGGGAGCGTCGAGTTTGGCTTTGAGGATTTCTTCCTGTGCAAGAACGGCTTTTTCCAGCCGTTTGACGATGCTGGAATTGGCGCGTCCGTTGTCCTGTTCACTGTTCCTTACAGCCTCAAGCTCGGCGCGTATCTGAGTAACTTCAGAACTGATGTAGGCAGCTTCGGCTTCAGGGCTGAGGCTGACGCGCTGGAAGGCGGTGCGGGTCATCACCACGGCATCCCATTCGTTGGCGGCCGCGCGGGCAACGAACTGGCGGCGTTTGTCTCCTGCGAGGTCGGCCGATGAAGCGGCGAGGATGCGGGCCTGGGGGTAGATCTGGAGCCATTCGCGAGCGAACTGTTCCAGCATGTGGTTTGGGATCACGACGGCGGGCTTGTTGACCATGCCCAGGCGGCGCAGCTCCATCACACCTATGACCATCTCTCCGGTTTTGCCTGCACCGACCTGGTGGAACAGACCGACGGCAGGTTCGGAGAGCATGCGGGCCACGGCTGCGTATTGATGCGGACGCGGATTCCAGTCCTTGGCCTTGCCTGGCAGAGTCAGCCGTTCCCCCTCGGTGCTGTAGTCGCGCAGCACGATGGAATTGAAGCGGCGGTTGTACTCGTCGATGAGGCGGGTAGCCCGTTCGGGTTCCTCCCACACCCATTCGCTGAAACGCTCCTGCAGCAGCTGGGCCTTCTCCTGGGCGGCTGCCGTTTCGGTCGGGTTCAGGACACGGCGGTTATTCTCGCCTTCGTCCGTGACCCGGACGGGCCGCTGTTCCAACACCTGCTTGAGGATGTCTGAGACGGGCATCCGCTGGGTGCCCCAGTTGCTGGTGGCGGCGAGGGTGTGACGGTTGGCTTTGACGTCCCACATGGAGCCGGCGGCATTGGAGACGGTGGCGTAGGGGTCATTCAGGATTTCACGGACAAACTCCTGGTGAGTGCCGGCGTCGATCCAGACCGCACCCAGGCGGGCCTCCACCTCGTCCATGCGCAGCGGCTGGGGCATGACGTCGGTGAGAGCCCGAACGTTCACGGCGAACTTGTCATCCGAGAGTGCGGCCGCCTGGGCTACTTCGAGTTTTTCGCGGACATTTCCGGACAGGTATTCGGCCCGGGTCTGGAAAGCCTCATCAGCGCCGGGGATCTGGTAGATGCTCTCCCCCATCGCTGCCCGTGTCTCTTCACGGCTGATGCCCAGCAGGGACGCGGCGTAGTCCAGGTCAACCTCGCCCACACTATCCAGTGTGACGGTAAGTGCCTCTTCAGCAGTGTCCACACCGAGGACCGGTCGGCGTGGCTGGACCTGACGGCTGGAGAGTAGGGCAGCCGGGGAGGCTGTCTGGGTGGCTTCGTCGAAGTTCTCCAGTGCCATGACCAAGGGCCCGAACGGGTCCCGGGAGACGACGGACACTGCCCGGGGCGTGATGCGGGCCCGGATGGGCTCCTGCGTCTCTTCATCAACCCGGCCAGTATCCCGGAGGGTATAGCGGTTGATCGGCCCGTAGGTGTCCGCATACCGGCTATAGGCGGTCTTCAGGTCCTGGCGCAAAGCATCGATCTCGGCAGTGTCGTCCCGGTTTTCGGCTTCTGCGCTGAGAAGCTTCCGTGCGGCGTCGCGCAGGCCCAGAAGGGCGCGGAGTTCAGTGGCCTGGGTCTTGGGCACGGCGAAGTCGGTGTGGGAGCCGTTTTCAACGATGGTGAACCCGTTATCGGTGGCGCTGATGTGGCCATCCCACTCATGGCTTGCTGCCGGGACGTAGGCGGCCCGCTGGCGTTCCTGTTCGGCCGTCCGTTCGGTCATGACCATGCCCGAGGCTTTCGCTTCCGCCACGATGTCGGCCAGTGCCGCGTTCAGCCGGGCCGGTACGGCTGCGAGGTCGTCGGTGGTCAGCTGGAGGGTTTCTGCCCCGTACATGCCATTGCCGACGTGCAGCTCACCGAGAAGCCGTTCCGGGTACTCATCGAAGTGCGAGTTCAGGCGGGTGATCGTCCCGTCGATTTGGCGGGCGGTGACGGTTTCCCAGAGGGTGGAGGCCGGTTCCTGGCCGGGTTCCCTGCGCCGGAAGATCAACAGATCCGTCATCGCGTCGGTGCCTGCTGCCTTGCGGTGTGAGCCGGTGGGCAGCCTGACGGCACCCACGAGGTCGGCCAGCTGGTTCATCTCCCGACGTGCTGCCGGGTTCGTCGCGTCAAGACTGAAGCTGGAGGTCAGGACGGCCACCATGCCGCCCGGACGGGTCAGTTCAAGGCTTTTGAGAATGAAGTGGTTGTGCATCGAGTGGCCGCCGGCGTTGTGGCGGGGATCGTGCAGCACGGCTTTGTCGAAAGGCACGTTGCCGATGGCGAGGTCGAAGTGCCCAGTGGGCAGCTTCGTGTCGGCGAAGGACTCGGCCCGGACGGCGGCCTCTGGGTAGAGGGCCTGGGAGATAGCCGCGGTGGTCGGGTCCAGCTCCACGCCGGTCATCTCGACCGTATCCGGGGCAAAGCCGATGAAGGTACCCACACCGGACCCTGGCTCCAGGACAGTCCCGCCGTTAAAACCAAGTTCCTGCACGGTGGACCACATCGCCTGGACGTAGGCGGCGTCGGTGTAGTGGGCATTGATCGTGGTCCGCCTTGCAGCGTCGTACTGGGCCTCGGACAGGAGGCTGCGCAGATGCTGGCGGTCCCCGGCGTATTCCTCGCGGTTCTCATCGAAGATCTGGAAGACGCCCTGCGCTCCCCAACTCCCCCACCGGGCCAGCAACGCTTTCTCGGTGTCCGTGGCCTGCCGGCCCTCGCTCTGCAGCATCTGCAGCACCTCGAGGGCTTCCAGGTTCGCCCTGATGCGACTGCGGGCACCGGATGGGGCCAGGTCTTCCTGCGAAAACGGACGGAACCTGCCCGTCTCGTTGTCGGCTAGAGCTGTTGGCGCAACTTGTCGATTTCCGCCATGGAGTTCAGGTACTCCTGAATGCTCGGGTTCACGTGCTCGTCCTCCTCGTCCTCGCACTCCGTCTCCGGTGGCGAAAGCAGGTCGTAGCGGACGATCTCCTCGGCCTGGTTCTTCGCTGCGTTCAGACGGCCTACCTTCTCGAAGTAGCTCTCGTCCTTCGGATCGGGGCCGGCGATCTTGGGCAACAGCTCGTCCACTTGTTCCTGGGCCTGCTCCCCCAGGCTGGTGAAGAACTCCGCCGGGTTCTGTATTTGGCTGTAGCGCGTCGGACTTGCTGCCTTCCAGGCTTCCTGTGCCTGCCTGCCGTACTTGTTCATCACGATCCTCCTCTGGTGCCGCCCAGAGAGCGTCAAAGCTCATCTGGCCATCAATTTGTTTCTTGCGCCCCGCCATAGCCCCCGCCTTCTACTGAAATCATTTCAGTAGGCAACGCTAGCGGGTATGCATCAATCAGGATCACAACAGCATTCAATGCTGGCATTACTGGCATTGACAGCAATGCCAGCTTTCTATGGTGCGAGCTTTCGCCCGGGAGCTAGCTTTGCGCTCACCCTCGGGAACGGATCTCCGTTGTTGTACATGCGTTCCCGCCGAAGAACCTCGTTCATAACAGCGCGGGCGACGAAATCCGTCCAGGAGGCGTCCATCTCCTCCCCGTTCGTGGCCTTGTAGGCGGCCTTGGCTCGTTGCCTGTCAGCGCCCAGCATGTAGAACGTAACCGGTTCCTTCTTCGAAGAAGGAACAGCTTCCACCGGAGTTACAGGTGCCTGGCTTTCAGAGGCGGGCGCCCTGTTGGCTTTAAGAAGGTTCTGAACTCCACCTGCGGAGGGGCGGCGCGGCGGAGGGCCGATGGGTTCACGGTTCTGACTCATGAGGCGTTCCTTTGTTCTGCAGCTTCCAAACGGGCCACCAATTCTTGTGCGACCCGGTGAAGATCCTCGGCCACATTTCCGGCCGATCTTGGCTGGCTTGGCCCCGCCTTAGCGGTTCCCCGAAGGACTTCGTACCACTTTGGTCCGGAGTTGACCTGTTCCTCCAGCTCATGGACGAGAACTCCCCGTTCACGGACAGCCTGGGCAGGCGATTCGGCGTGGCGAACCATATTGTCAAAGAGCACATCGTCGGTGCCGAACGCATCGATGATGGCTTCCCGGACGGTGCGTTGGACGGATTTGGCCGACGAAGACGTGGCGGCAATGATCACGCCAAGGAGGTCAATGCCGGGATTAACGTCGATCACGGAGTCAAGCCGCTTTGCCACCCCGAGCAGACCTTCCCGGCCGCCGCGGTCCGTCTTGGTGGGCACGATGATTTGGGCAGCAGCGCCCAGTGCCGCCAGTTGGAGTGGTTCATTGCCCGGCGGGCAGTCAATGAAGATGATGTCGTATTGTTCAGCGACCGGAGACAGCGCTGCCGCCAACGCAAGTTTGGCTTTACGGGCATCCTTGCCGGCCAAGGAGACGAGGCCTGCTGCGGCTTGGTCGAGGTGAGCTCCCCCAGGTACCACGTCTAGGTTGTCCCGCACGTTCTTGAGCGGACTAAGCGGAGCACCGAACATCAGGCTCTGCGCCAACCCCATTCCATCGTCGTCCCGTTCCGTGTGGCGGTATCCGAGGTCAAGACCGAGGTTCCCCTGGGGATCGAAGTCCACCAGCAACACCCTCCAGCCTGAGATGGCGAGAAGTCCGCCCAGATTCGCGGTGAGGGTGGTTTTCAGTACGCCGCCCTTGCCGTTTACGAATGCGCAGACCCGGTCCAGGCCGGTCCTGTCGAATGGCTGATCTGTCTTCATGTCCCCCAACTTACTGTCATTACTGTCATTACTGGTGTTGCTGGCAATCGTGTCCGTTACTTTTATTACTGGTTATACTGACATTGCATGTTTTACAAGTATTACTGGCGTTGACAGTGTTGCAAGTGTTGCTGTCAATACAACTTTGGATCCTCGGTGTCTATGCCGCGAACCATAGAGCCGCATCATCAGGCGGTATCCAGTGGTCTTCCCGCTCAGCGTCGTGAAAGTCAGACTCACTCACCTGGACGTCCAGAAACCGATCCAGGTAAGCGTGCCAAGCCGCGCGTTCGCGTCGGTTGCGACTGATCTGGGATGCGTAGTCCTCCATTACGCCCAGGCGTTCCGCGAGGGCGCGAAGGCCCACTGTGGCGGTTATTTTCCAGCGCCGGTCGTCACGTTGGATCATGCCCAGACCCTCCATTGCGGCGAGAGCCTTGTCGACGGTTGAACGGCTGATTCCGCTGTTTCGTATGAGTTCTGCGGTGGTGGGGGAGTGGCGGCCGCGTTCCATGTTTTCGTAGACGATGGCTGCTGCATCACCGAGTGCCCGGAATACCGGCCGGATGGCGTGAATTTTCCCTTTCCGCCAGGTGAGTTCACGGGCCAGCATCTGAAAATGCTCCGGAAGTTGGATAAGGTACACGTCCGCTGCTTTACGGCGGGCGTCGGCAACTTTAGTAAGGATGCCGTCTGAGGCTTGGACCAGCACTGGTAGGAGTCGGGCAATGGTCACATGGTGCTTCCCCATTGCTGCGGCCAGTGTGCGACATCCAACGTCAAGCAGGTCGGTCTCCTTCGTCCTCATATAGGCGAGAAGTGCCCGGATGAGGAAGCGCAAGCTGAGGCCTTCACGGCCGCGATCTTTGAGCCGATGGTCCAGTACCGCGTAGAGCACGTTTTCCAGGTCGTTCACGAGCTGGTGTATTGCAGCTGGGCTGGAGTTGGGTGCCCCCCCTGTGGGGTTCTTGGGGCTTGTGTTGTTAATACGGGCACTGATTTTCCCGGTTCTGCTGGAGCCGGGTTTTTGGCTCGTGCCAGCGTTAATAAAGGCCTGGGCCTTGGCCCATTCGAGGGGGAGGAGCCGTAGCTGCTTTGAGGGCGTACCGTAAAGAGCTGCCAGCCCTGGGAACTGGCCGGTCAGTTCGTTCTGGACGTCCTCTAGGGACCATCCGCAGGCAGCGAAGTGATTCAGCACGCCCATGCGGGCCTCTGACGGGCTGGCATATTTGGCCGTGTCGTATAGCCCGGTACGCGCAATCCGGCGCAGTGGAGTCTCGCTGCGCCCACCGATGGGCAGATGGACCGCGGCCGCCGCCCGTGCTGCAGTTGCGGCTCTGGCCTGGCGTTCCTTGATGACCGTGTTGCGTGCCAGTTCAGGAGCCAAGGCTGCTCTCAGTGCCCCTATAGCGCGAGGGGAGTTCCGGACGCGGAGGATGGCGTATGCCTGGGACAGGGGAGTGATGAGGGTTTGGTGACCGCCTGCCTTGTGAGCGGAACCGGGGACACGGATGCATCCGTCCGTGATGTTCTGGTGGGGGCTGGGGTCCAGGCTTGCGGCCAGAAGGCCGAGGGCTTCAATGAGGCCGCGGGCTTCTGCAGCGGTGAGGCGCTGCTGAAGGGGGATGTAGATATGTCGGCCGCCGCTGGGGGAGAAGTCTTCCACGAACCCGACGTTGGCTTCGGCCAGAAGCTTCCTAAGACGTGCGGCGTCCGACTCGACGACGCCTTTCAGCGCCTTGGATGTGTCCAGGTCAATGCAGAGGGTGGAGACGGAGCCATCCGCGCCGTGGATCATCACCGCTGCGGGGCGGTCAGGAAGAGACTTCGTGATCCTCGGCTGGGTTGCCGGCCGCGGGTACTGGAACCTGGTGCCTATCCATCGCCCCAGGCGGTAGGACGGTTGGCCGGCGATCAGGGGGGCAAGGACCCAAGCCTGCTGGGGAGTGGTTTGCCCCACGACACCCTCACGTGCGTGCGTTGACGCGGAATTGACTTCCGGTACCATAGACATCAGTTACTCCTTCGGGGGAACGACAAAATCCACCCACTGGGTGGGTGTTTGGATAAAAGTTCAGATCGAATCCCGCCAAGAACGAGATCTGAACTAAATACTTAACGAAGGCCCGCCTCTGTGCGGGCCTTCAGTTATTTAACTGGCCTTCGGTATAGGCAGCGCTCCCTGGTCCCTGTAGTCGTCAATGTCATCCCACAGCGGCAGCCCGCGGGCATCCAAAGGGATACCAAGCAGGAGCCGTTCGGTGACGAGACCTTTGGAAAGATTGGTATGGGCGGACACACGGTCCACCAAGTCCTTAGCGGACTTTGAGACGTCAACACGCAGAATCACGTTGTCTAGGCCTGTGCCTCTGGGACGACGGGTTTTGGATGCGCTCATGCTGGCGAGTCTAACCGTACGGGTACGGTTAAATCGGCTGGGTGGCGCAGCGTGTCGCATCGTTTACCTCTCTGACATGGGGAAATGACAGATGCGCGCCGCGTGACAAGCAGAGATAAGGGTGCCTTGATATGGTTTGCCCTTGCCTGATTAGTCCGGTCAGGCGCTGAAATCCATACTACACATCACTGAAATAATTTCAGTGGCATGTTCACCTGAGTGGGAAGCTGATGGCGAACCAATTGTTAGAACCTACGGAGTTGTCCCTGCGGACGATCCAGTCCTTGCAGCTGCCGGCATCTCCTACCCTCCCGCACCTCATCACCGCAGTAGAGCGGGCTTACGGCAAACCGTTGGAGTTTGACGAAGTAGCGGACGACGTTCTGGCGGATGGCGTTACCGGGCGTTGGGTCGACATGCCGGAGCGGGGTCTCATTCAGTACCGTCGCGGTCACGCGTTCTGGTGCCGGCACGTGATTCTGCACGAGTTCGGGCACATTCTGTTGGGGCACAAGGGTGAACCAGCGGACGGCCTTCAGTCGGCAGGATTCTTTTCGGGGGTCGGGAAGCGGCGAGGGATCAGTTGGATGTGCCGGCCGGCGGCCATTCCTCTGGAAGAGGCCGAGCAGGCGGCCGAAAATCTCGCCTATGCATTGGCTCAACGGCTGGTAGCAGGGCCGGGCTCGCGCGTCTCCGACGCAGAGCGGATTTTTGGGCTGTGATTCAGGCGGCATTCTGGTTGTTAGCTGTTGTCTTCGCGGCCCGGTTGTACCTGGTAGCCCGGCACAACGCATCGACGGCGTTCCTGGGAGCAACTGGCGTCGGCGTCGTGGGCCTCTTCTGTACCGGTCAAATCGTCCCGGAGAGTACCCTTGACGCTTTGATCGGTGGGACAAACTGGCTTCACTTGGTGAGGAACCTCCTGGTTACCGCAGCCGTGTGGCTTGTCCGGGAAGGCGTGTTCAGTGCCCTGTCCGCAGAACCCAAGACCCAGCGCCGCACGACGCACCGGCCTCTGTTCCTTGCTGTACTCCTCCTGGCAATAGCTGTCCCCTTCACCCAGCAAGCATTCGTCCCGACAACTGACGCCTTCATCCCGGAAACCATTCACCAGCCGGCGGTGTATATCTATGCAACGGTCTACATGGCGATCCTTGGATCCCTAGGCCTGTCGGTTCTAAGAGTGAGCATTGGTCCGCGTGATAGCCGCACGGTTCTGGCCAGCGCCACCGTAGTCGGTGTGGGAATGGGCCTTATGGTTCTTGGCTGCCTCGACGAAATCATCTACATGACCCTCCGCTTCGCAGGAGTGGATGGCCCCCTCGCAGGTGTCACGTATTTGCTGTTCACCCCCCTCTTCTACAGCGGAATCTTGCTCACATCCCTGGGACTCGGCATACCGCCAATGGTGCGGCTCTGGCGCAGGCTGGCCCTCGTGGATCGTTTCTGGATTCTCGTGCTCAATGGCAAGTTTCCTGCCGTGAGAAGTGAAGGGAAATCTCCGGAGGCACGTTTTTCGTTCGCGGCCGACGTCCTGGGGCCTCACCCGTCGGAGCGGCTGTACACCTTGGTTATCGCCATTGGTGATCTTCGCGCTGCGGGCCAGCAAGCAGCTTATTCCCCATCCGCTGAGAGGGCCCTTGTCCTGGCTCAGCGGCGGCTGACCAACACACTCGAGCCCCTTGGGCTGGAGCTTACGAAAAGGGCGGAAGTTTAGGTGGCTACAGACACCCAATACGCAGCAGTGGTTACACCTTCGATGATTCAGCGCTTGGCGCGCATATCAACGGAAGTGGCGCAGCCGCCCCTTGTTCTCTCGCTGCTGCTCATCCTTGCTGCAGTGCGCGACGGTGGAGGGATCACGTCTCTGCTGCCTGGACTCGTGGCGGCCGTAACCATTTGTTTGGCGCCCCTACTGGTGGTGGTGATTCTTGCCCGCCGCGGCACACTCACGGACCACCATGTGGGAGACAAGAAGCAGCGCCGCCCTGTCATGCTTTGGACCCTGGCATCAGCCCTTGTTGGCTGCGGGATACTGACATTGATCAACACTCCGGTAACTGTTTGGGCGCTGATTACGGGCATTCTCGGCGGAATCCTTGCACTCATTATTGTCAGCCCCTTCTGGAAAGTGTCCGGCCACGCCATGACGCTAGGGGGCGCGACGGTTTCCTCAGCGATGCTCTTCGGAGTCTGGTCAATCCCTTTCGTCATCGCTGCGCCTTTGGTGTGCTGGTCACGGGTGTATTTGAAGGATCACACGTTGTCGCAGGTCATAACCGGTTTCCTGACAGGACTCGTCGTATTCGGATCAGCCTGCGTGCTGATTCTGAACTGACATAGTATTTTCTCTAAACGTTCAGGGTCCCCAGTTTTGGAACAGCAGACACCGGTACAACGAACGGCACACGTGCGGCTCCGAGAGCAGGAAAAATGACTGAGGGCACCAACCCCGTTGATAGCAGGACAGACCGGGAGGTCTTGGCGTCCAAGCTACAACTCCTTCTCGACATAGTGCATGCCAAAGATGCTGACACCTTCACTTACGAGGAGATACGAGCCGGTCTAGCCGAACAGGGCTTCAATCTGACGAAGACCCGTTGGCATCGACTCCTCGCCGGCTCTCCGGACAACCGGTGGGACCCCGAACTGCTGAAGGCTCTCGCGTACTTCTTCGACGTGGACCCCGACTACCTGCTGCAGCGCAGCGGCCCCGTTCCCGAGCGAGTGGAAGCCGAACTACGGCTCATTGAAGCGTTGCGAATTTCAGAGGTCGAACATTTTGCGGCACGTGTCCTCGGGGAAGTGAACATCGAAGCAGTCCGCGCAGTGACGAAGGCACTCAGAAACCTCCCGACGCGGACCCAGGATGAGGGCACCACGGCCAACTGAAAGAAATTCACTACTGAAATAATTTCAGTAAGATTGGTACATGCGCCGCTACCCGCAGGCTGCCGGAAAACATTCTTCCGGCCGGCCTGATTATCACCACACCGCCAATGGCAGCGGTGGAGCTAGCGACACGGGGCTTCTAGCCGGCTTCCGGAACCACACCCAAAGCTTCGCCAAGCATTTTGTAGCGCCGCAGGACTTCTTCGCGCTCCAGCAGATACTGAACCCGCATCCCGTTCCGCTCTTCGGTTGCCGGTGGGTCCTGGCTTGTGATGCCTGCCTCGGTGAGCAGTTGCAAATTGTGCTTTGCCGTCGCTACGCCGATATTGAGGCCTGCCGCCACCTCACCCCGGGTTGCGGGACCATTTTGTGCCAGAAACCCAATGATGGCCACTCGGGTCAGGTTCCCGAACGCGCTAATGACCGGCTCCAAGTGAGCCGTTGTCTTCGGATGGGCGTACCTGGGCATACCTGCAATCTTGCCGTACCCGCACGTGTGCTCGCATGACAATACGGTAGCGGCTAATTAAATTGCCCGCTATGCTCGGGGTAGAAGCTGTTCGTCTTCAGCGCGAAGACCATTTCAAATTGGGGGAAAGCACGATGACCACGTTGCGGTTTGCCGCCCGCTGGCCCACCAGGTACTGCACAAAGGGCCTGTCGTAATGCAGCGTAAATCGCTTGGCCTGGTGGCCGTCCTTGCCATCCCCGGGCTGTTCTTCGGGCTGATCTTCTCCATGCTCCTGCTGCTCGCCCCCGCGAAGCCTGCTGCCGCGACGTGCGGTCCGGCCGTCTCTGTTGTCATCGACGCCGACACCAAGGTCGAGGGCTACACCGCGGAGCAGTTGAAGTACGCCGCGGCGATCATGGGCGCCGGTAAGGCTCTGGACCTGTCCGTGAAGGGCCAGATGATCAGCGTCATGGTGGCGCTGGGGGAGTCGGGCCTGCGGGTCCTGGACTACGGCGACGGACCGGGCCCTGATTCCCGTGGCTTGTTTCAGCAGCGCGACAACGGCGCGTGGGGATCCTATTCAGACCGCATGGACCCGACCATCAGTGCCACGAACTTCATGAAGGCCCTGCAGAAGGTCGAGGGCTGGGAGCTGCTAGAGCCGACCCTTGCCGGCAACAAGGTGCAGCGCAACGCCGACCCGTACCACTACCAGAAGTACTGGCCGGAGGCCGTCAAGCTCGTCCAGGCGCTCTCGGACGGCACGTTCTCACTGCAAGGCAGCGACTGCGCAATCCCGGGGAAGTCCGGTGCCGGGGATGACTACCCGTGGAAGGACTCTCCGACCTGGGTTCAGGTCGGAGCCAACGACGCCAGCACTTCGCCGTTGAACTTTTACTACCGGGAGTGCGTGGACTTCGCTCTATGGCGGGTGAATCAGCAGATGGGGTCCACCGGTGAACCGTTCAAGTTCGTCAACGGCATGTTTCGCCCCGACGGCCAGCGCTTGGGCTCTGCCGTGACGTGGAAGGCCGGCTGGGACGCCAAAGGTTGGCCCACCGGTTCCGTTCCCCGTGTTGGGGCGGTCGTCTGGTACGCGCCCGGCGCCGGGGGAGCGGACCCGACTTTCGGTCACGTCGCCGTGGTGAAGGAAGTCAAGGACGACGGGACCTACGTCGAAGAGGGCTACAACGGCAATCCGCCTCCGGATGACCACAACTACTACACCCGGACCGTCAGCAGTGATGTCCCATCAGCGTTCTTGTACCTGCCCACCCAAGAGGAGAAGTAATGAAGAAGCCCCTGGCCCTGATCGCAGTGGCCCTGCTCTGCGCCGCGTGCGCACCGGCAGCGAACACCACGCCTGCACCTGCCGAGCCCACGACAGTTACGCCTTCCGCGCCCGTTTCGCTGAGCGCCAGTAGCGGCCCGCAGGCTCCGGGGGGCCCGGTGCCGGCAACGATCGGCATCAC
Organism: Pseudarthrobacter siccitolerans; assembly: GCF_030823375.1. Classification (NCBI taxonomy): domain Bacteria; kingdom Bacillati; phylum Actinomycetota; class Actinomycetes; order Micrococcales; family Micrococcaceae; genus Pseudarthrobacter; species Pseudarthrobacter siccitolerans. Next base: position 33,360 of record NZ_JAUSXB010000002.1, read on the forward strand.
CTGGGATGAGTCCAGTAAGGACGCTGCCGTAGACGTCGCTGAAAAGGCCATGGCGGACTTTGCCCGCCCTGGCGTGGAGGAAAAGCAGTGGGCCAACGATCTTGCCCGCTGGCTGACTCCGCGGGCCACTGCCGACTACTCGGCCGTGGATCCGGCCAACATTCCCGCCAGCCGCGTCACCGGCCCGGCAACGCTGAGCGTCGATGAAGCCAACGGCTACGGGGTCATGGCAGCGGTACCCACCGACGCCGGGACCTACACGGTGCAGCTGCTCCGCACGGGCAAGGAAGACCCGTGGAAGGTCAACCGCTTCACACCCCCCTCGTCCTAAGCGCCGGAACCCTCCATCTCACACACGTAAGGAAGAAGCCCATGAGCACCACATCAACCGAGGTCCTGGCCTTTCCAAACATCAGGGCCATCGTCCGGGACAACGGAACCGCTGAGGTCGTCGTCGCCGGTAACTCCCGCATCGTCCCGGCCGGGGAATCCCTGCAGGACCTCCGCAACAACGCCCTGGCCCTCGTCGTGGGCGAGGCACAGACGCTGAACCGTCCCGTCAGAGTTCAGATCGAGGATCCCGAAGGGCACGGCGAACTCATCGTGCACCCGGACAACAGGATTGAATCCGTCTCCTACGAGGCACGCCCCGCCCGGCGCAGGGCACCGGACCCCGCGCCCGAGACGCCAGCTCCCACCGTCATTGACACCGTTCAAGCTCCTGTTCCTGAGCCTGTGGATGCTCCGGCAGAGCCCACTGCTGCCGCCGTCGCCGCGGTGGACCGACAGCCGTGGCCGCCGAATCCCGTCGCGTCAGAGACGACGGACATGCCGGCCACCTCGGTGCCGGAGACGGCAGTGGTCACGGAGGAAGCACCGCCGACGCGGCGCAGCTTGAAGGAAACTTCGTTCCTGGTCAGCGCCCCGGTTCTGGAGCCGGCCACGCAGGGTTGGCGGGGTGCGCTCACGCGCCTTGGCTTCCGGATGGACCCGTCCGCGGAAGAGCTTTCCGAGCGGGAGGATATCCGCACGGTCAGCCAGCACTGGCCGGGCCCCCGGACCATAGCGGTGGTCAACCGCAAGGGCGGTGCGAACAAGACCCCCACCGTGGTCATGCTTTCGGCCATCCTTGCTCGCTACAGCGGTGCCGCGACCGTCGCCTGGGATAACAATGAGTCCCAAGGCACGCTGGGGTGGCGGACGGAAAAGGGTGCCCATGACCGGAGTGTCCTGGACCTGATTGATTCCTCGACCGAACTGCTCTCCCCGTCAACGAACGCGGCCGAGATTGCCAAGTTCGTCCACCACCAGACCGCAGACAAGTTCGATGTCCTGCGCTCGGATGAGAACGAGGAAGGCGACCACGAAGTCACCGCTGAGGAAGTCGACATCGCCCACCAGGTCCTCACCCGCTATTACCGGTTGGTGGTCATGGACTCGGGCAACACCGCCCGGGCGGCTAACTGGCGCCGGATGATCCATCACACCAACCAGCTCGTCGTGCCTGTGACGGCCATTGAGGACCGCGCGGAAGCCGCTCGGCTGACGCTGCAGACCCTCGAATCCCGTGGTGGCCACGATGCCGAGCTGGCCCGCAACGCCGTCGTGATCGTCTCTGAGTCCACTGACGCGAAGCGGGCCATGTCAGGGGATGCCTTGAAGCGGGCCAAGGACGAGGCCCAGCGGATTGCGGACGGCTTTGAACCGTTCGTCCGGGCCGTCGTCCGGATTCCTTACGATCCGGCACTGGTCAACGGCCCCATCCGCTATGAAGCCCTGCAGCCGGCCACCCAGCGGGCATGGCTGGCGGCCGCGGCCGCCGTCGCCAAAGGCTTCTAAACCCACCTTGATCCGGACTTTCGAAAGGAGGAACTATGCAACAGTCCCTGAACCCCTGGATCACCAGCCCCGCCACGGAAACTGCGGAAGAGGAAACAACGGATACGTATATGCCGCCGGCGGCAGTCATCAGTGCGCCTCTGAAGGGAATGGTCGAACCCGACGCAACCGACAGACTGGCCCGCCGCACCATGAGCGGTTCCGCCGCATTGTGGATCATCGGCGCACACGGGGGAGCGGGCGAAAACAGAATCGCTGACCTCCTAGGTGCACGTGCCACCGATCACTGCTGGCCCGTCCTCCAAGACGGAAGCGAGCCACGGGTGCTGCTGGTGTGCCGCGCAGACATGCGCGGCCTGACAGCCGCCAGAAGTGCGCTGACCCAATGGGTGTCAGGAGCCACACCGGAAGTTGACCTGCTTGGCCTCGCCGTCCTTGCTGACGCACCGGGGAAGACTCCGAAGGCGCTGCGGGAGTTTGCCTCAATCGTGGGCGGGGGGGCGCCCCGGCTCTGGACCCTGCCCTGGGTAGAAGCCTGGCGGCACGGGGACACCACGGCCCCGCCCCGCGAATTTCAACGCTTCATTACTGACATAGCCACCTTAGCTACCAACACCACAACCGCTCACTGAAAGGTCTCACCATGAACTACTTCTCCGCACTTGCAACCGGTGTCATCCCCAACCCCACCCCGACCATCCCGGCAGAGGCAGACGGGCTGCTTCTGGTCCTGAACTGGGCCTCCGGCATCGGCCTGGTCCTGGGCGTACTTGGCGTGATCATCGTCGGCATCGGCATGGTGATCCAGCTCCAGCGGGGCGAAGGCGCACAGGCCATCGGCAAGCTCGGCTGGGTCCTGATGGGCTGCATCATCATCACCGGTGCCGCCGGCATCGTCCGCGCGTTCGTCTAAGCCAGCACCAACAACGGGAGGTTCACCGTGAGCCAGTCAACAGATAGCACCACCGAAAGCAATCCGTTCACCAAGCCCGGTTTCATCATTGCGGCCGCGCTGGTGGTTGCGCTGATCGCAGCAACCATCGTGATCTTCCTTCTCCCCAAAGGACAGGGCAACGCTCAGCCGACCCCTGCTCCGGCAGAAACCAGCAGCACAGCCGAGGCCAGTCCCAGTGCTTCAGCTGCTGGCGAGAGCATCTGCGGGCTTCCTGCAACTTCGGAAACCGCGCTGGGCTCCGCGCCAGAGACGAAATGGGAACTCGTAGGAACCATGGCTGCCCCAACTGATGTCAAGGTTGGGCCAGGTAAGACCGACGATCAAGGCATCAGGTCCTGCTTCGCCCATACGCCTACAGGTGCGCTATATGCTGCGGTCAACCTGTGGGCGCTGGGCAGTGATCCCTCCAAAGAGCGAGCCATCGCCGAACAGCTCGCAGCTAAGGGACCTGGCCGTGACGCAGGTATGAAGGCGCCACAAACCGCCGCCCCATCTTCGTCCGTGAAGATCCAGATAGCCGGCTTCAACGTTTCGTACACGGCGAACCAGGCTGTCGTTGAACTGGCATTCAAGGCAGACAATGGTGCGCTGGCTTCTGTGAGAACCACGCTGCTTTGGCAGGACGGCGACTGGAAAGGGGTCGTGGCCGACAACGGTGCTCCGTTGGAAGAACCACGCCAAATCCGTGATCTTTCAGGCTTCATCCCATGGAGTGGAGCATGAAGCCCGCATGGAACCCGGCAGGCGATTGGATAGCCGGGATCGCGGACGACGCTATGGGAAACATGGCGAAGGCCATCATGGAGGGCATGAGTCAGATGGTGACGACTCTGTCTACCTTCTGGGTTTCAATGCCCACGGTGAACCTGATCAGCGAGGACAGGACTGGGCCAAGTTCCGTGGTCTCGATAGTCAACAGCGAGCTGATGACTTGGACGCTGACGCTGGCGGTCCTCGCCGTCATCATCGGCGGCATCCGGATGATCTGGGAACAACGCGGTGCACCGCTCAAGGACCTGCTCCGTTCGCTGCTGACCCTCACCCTGGTGTCCGGCCTTGGCCTGGGAGTCATCTCAATTTTGGTAATTGCCGCAGATACTTTTTCGGCCGCCATCATCGAGCGTTCCACGGACGGGAAGGGCTTTGCTCAGTCGATGAGCGTTCTTGTCATGACCGGCCAAACGGAGGTTGGAGTATTCATCCTCATCGTCCTAGGCCTGATCGGATTGATTGCTTCACTGGTCCAGATCGTCCTCATGGTGGTCCGGAGCGGCATGTTGGTAATCCTGGCGGGCATTCTGCCCACCACGGCCGCGTTCACCAACACTGAGATGGGCAGGCAGTGGTTCCAGAAAGCAATTGGCTGGACCATCGCTTTCATTCTTTACAAGCCCGCGGCAGCCATCGTGTACTCCGTCGCATTCCTCTTGATGGGCAACACCACCGGGCAGGACGCCTTGGTCGGCTCAATCACAGGCTTCACGCTGATGATCGTTGCCCTATTCGCACTTCCGGCGTTGATGCGGTTCGTAACGCCAATGGTTGGAGCCGTGGCCTCGGGCAGCGGCGCTGCAGCCGGGGCTGCCGTTGGTGCGATGGCCACCGGTGCCGTGTCCCTGGGCCGCGGCGGCAGCGGACGAGGCAATGCCGCGCCAATCCCCGCGACAACAAGCACTACGGCCAGTACGCAGAGCACTTCCACCGGTGCTTCGCCGAAAGGCAGTGACGGAGCGTCTGGTCCCCGGGGCGGGGGAGGCCAGCCCACCCCCGGTGTTACGGGTCCGGGCGGAGCCGCTGGCGCTGCGGCCGCAGGCAAAGCAGGCACCGCAGGAGCAGCGGCAGGGGCAAGCGGTGGGGCAGCAGCAGCTGGCCCGGCCGGCATGGCTCTAGCCGCCGGGGCGCAGGTGGCGTCCAGGACGTCGCAGGCAATTGAAAAGACCGCGCAGGATTCAACCGGGGAGGGCCCCAGTGGCAGCAATTAACACCGAATATAAGGAACCGTCCTACGGCAACTGGCGCGTGCCGCGCTCTGCCGGCCTGGGCAACCTCGGCGCCATCGGCACCGGAATTGTCATGGCCGGCCTGTTGATGGGCATCACCACCTTCGCTATCTGGGGCCTGTTCCCGGGCCTCGCTGTCCTCGCCCTCGCCGGGGCCAGCGCCCTGTTGCTCACGGTCAAGGACAAGCACGGCCAGTCCGTCGTAGACCGGTTTGGCACCAGGATGACCTTTCGGCTCTCCAAGTCCTCTGGAACGAACCTCTACCGCTCCGGCCCGCTGGGGGTGACCGAGTGGGGCATGTACCAGCTCCCCGGCCTGGCCGCGAAATCGGCCCTGTACGAGTTCACCGACTCCTACAAGCGCCCGTTCGCCATGCTGCACGTGCCGGCCACCAGCCACTTCACCGTCATCTTCTCCACCGAACCCGATGGAGCCTCGCTGGTGGATCCTGAGCAGGTCGACGCATGGGTCGCTAACTGGGGCGGCTGGCTGGCCGGCCTGGCCGACGAGGCCGGACTTGACGCCGCGGCCGTCACGGTGGAGACCGCCCCCGATTCCGGGTACCGGCTCCGGAACGAAGTCGAGATGAACATCGACGCCAACGCACCGGAATTCGCCCAGGCGATCCTGCGCGAAGTCGTTGACACCTACCCGGAAGGATCAGCCACCGTCCGCGCCTGGGTGTCCCTGACCTTCAACGCCTCCCTGCGGGCCGGTTCCAAGAAGCGCACACCCGAAGACGTTGCCCGTGACCTCGCCTCCCGGATCCCGGGCCTCTCGGCCCGGCTGCAGTCCACCGGTGCCGGTATCGCCCGCCCGATGTCCGCGCAGGAACTCTGCGAGGTCGTGCGCATCGCCTACGACCCGCCTGCCGCTCTGATCATTGATGAAGCCCACGCCGCCGGTTCCCCCGTTGCCCTGACCTGGGGTGAGGTCGGCCCCACCGCGACGCAGGCAAGCTGGGACGACTACCGCCACGATTCCGCGTTCTCGGTCTCTTGGACCATGACAGGCGCCCCCCGCGGTTCCGTGAACTCCTCGGTTCTGTCCCGGTTGCTGGCCCCGCACGGGGACATTGACCGCAAACGCGTATCCCTGCTGTACCGTCCGATGGATTCCGCGAAAGCAGCCACCGTGGTCGAGCGGGACCAGAACAACGCCAACGTCCGCATCACCTCCGGAACCCGGCCCAGCGCAAGGGCCTTGGTCGATGCCCGTTCCGCCGTGCAGACAGCCCAGGAAGAAGCCCGCGGCGCCGGCCTGGTGAACTTCGGAATGGTCGTCACCGCCACCGTGACCGACAAGGAACGGTTGCCTGATGCCGTTGCCGCCATTGAACAGACCTCCGGCACGGCCCGGGTGCTCCTGCGCCGCGCCTACGGCGCGCAGGACACCGCCTTCGCGGCGTCCCTGCCGCTGGGACTCGTCCTGCCCAAGCACAGCATGGTCCCCTCCGAAATCAAGGACGCACTCTAATGGCACTCAAAAACCTCTTAACGTCAATGACAGTAAAGACAGTAATGCCAGCAAAGGGCGCGCCAAAAAAGGCTGCTAAGCAGCCACGCGAGGCCGGGCCGGGTGCCCGTGGTTGGTCCGGTCGTGGCGGCGGCATGGCCCAGCTCGTCCCGTCCGTGAAGGAGTACCGGGGAACCACTGTCCAGGTCTGCGGGCTGTGGCCGTTCTCCTCAGGTGCGTCCTCACCCATGATCGGCGTCCCGCTGGGTCGGCACGAGGAAACCCAGGCCACGGTCTGCTGTGACCCGATCAGCTGGTTCCAGCGTGCACGCCTCATCTCCAACCCTTCCGCTTTCATTCTCGGCAAACCCGGGCTGGGAAAGTCCACTCTGGTCCGCCGCATGTTCCTGGGCCTCGCGGCCCAAGGCGTCAACCCATTGGTTCTCGGTGACCTGAAAGGCGAGCACGTCAAAGCTGTTGAAGCTCTGGGCGGGCAGGTGATCAAGCTCGGCCGCGGCGTCGGGTACCTGAACATTCTTGATCCGGGCCAGGCCGTCGAGGTCGCCCAGCTCCTCGAGGACCACGGCCACCACGAAGCGGCCACCCGGGTCCGTGCCGATGCGCATGGTCGACGCCTGAACATGGTCGTCTCACTGATCACCATCAGCAGGAACAATCCGCCCACAGACCAAGAACAAACCATCCTGGACCGGGCCCTGCGGGTCCTCGATGACCGGTTCGACGGCATCCCGGTCCTGAAAGACCTGCTGGACGTCATCGTCTCCGCCCCGGATGAGCTGCGGCAGGTCGCTTTGGACCGTGGCGACATGAACGTCTACCTGCAGGAGACCCGGGCGCTGGAAGCGACCCTGCTGGGCCTGACCGGGGGAGGAAAGCTGGGAGAAATCTTCTCCCGGCAGACCACCAACCCCATGAAGAGGGACCGCGCCGTCGTCTTCGATGTCTCCAGCATCGACGAAACCGAAACCGACCTCCAGGCTGCCGTGCTGCTGGCGTGCTGGTCCTACGGATTCGGAACAGTGAACGTCGCCAACACCCTCGCCGACGCTGGTCTGGAACCGCGCCGGAACTACTTCGTGGTCCTGGACGAGCTGTGGCGGGCGCTGCGCTCCGGCAAGGGCATGGTCGACAGGGTGGACGCCCTGACCCGCCTGAACCGCTCTGTGGGCGTTGGACAGATCATGATTTCCCACACCATGTCCGACCTGCTGGCACTGCCGGCAGAAGAGGACCGGATGAAAGCCCGCGGCTTCGTCGAACGCTCCGGCATGGTGATCTGTGGCGGCCTGCCTGCCTCAGAGATGCCGCTGCTGACCTCAGCGATTCCGCTGTCCCGGCAGGAGCAGCAGAAGCTCATTTCATGGCAGGACCCGCCCGCCTGGGACTCGCGCGGCCTCGACGTCGAACCCCCGGGCCGGGGCAAGTTCCTCATCAAAGTCGGCGGCCGCCCGGGAATCCCCGTCCAGATCGGACTGACCTCCATCGAGAAAAACGACGGCCTGAACGACACCGACACCCGCTGGCACCCACCAGCCGAAACGCTCATGGACCCGGCAGCACCAACGCTGCTGACAGAAGGAGGCGCGCTGTGAGTGCACCGAACCGCAAAGGAATGGGCCTCGAAGATGCCCTGCTCGTCTGGCTCGCCATCGGCGCCATCGTCATCTTCGGCGGCGGCACCTACGCCGCCGCGCACCTCGGCTCATGGATGGCAGGCATTGACGCACCCCCTGCCCACCCGATTGACCTGGTCGCCGGGCTGATCAAGGGCAAGGTGCCCTGGCCTATCCAGGCCACGGTCGCGGCGTGCCTTATGGCCGGCGTGATCCTGGCGCTGGCTATCGTCGTGCTGATTGCGTGGCGGAAGGGCGCGTCCAAGCGTGCCCGCGTGGACAAGGCCGCCCGCTACCTGGGCCGCGGGAAGTCCCTGGCCGCTTTCTCCGAGAAGGGCGCACAGGCCAAAGCCGAACGTCTCGGTATCAAGGACAATCCCGGGATCGTCGTCGGCAAGGTGGTCTCCACCGGCCAAAAGTTCGTCCAGTCATGGGAAGACCTCAGCCTCGACATCTGGGGACCCCGAACGGGTAAGTCCACCTCCCGGGTGATGCCCGCCATCCTGGACGCACCCGGCGCCGTTGTCTCTACCTCGAACAAGCGCGACGTCGTGGACGGTACCCGTGGCGTCCGCGAGAACGTGGCCCCGGTGTGGGTGTTCGATCCGCAGAAGATCGCCCAGGAAGAACCGGACTGGTGGTGGAACCCGCTGTCCTACGTCACCGACGAAGAAAAGGCCTACAAACTCACCCAGCACTTCTCGGTCGGTTCCCGGGTCCCAGGGTCCAAGCCGGACGCCTACTTCGATCCCAAAGCCGAAGACATTCTCTCTTCGTACTTCCTCGCGGCCGCACTCGGCGGGCTTCCCATCACGCAGGTCTACCTGTGGGTGACCGAACAGGTCAACCGCGAACCGATCAACATCCTCAAAGCCCACGACTACGAGCTGCAGTACAAAGGCCTGGAGTCCACGCTGGAACTGGCCGACAAGCAACGCGACGGCATCTTCGGCACCGCCGAGAAGATGATCCAGTGCCTCAAAAGCCGCAACACCCTCCGCTGGGTCGCCCCGACAGGCGGCGCAGGCGTGGCCGGTGATGCCCGCCGCCAGTTCAACCCGCACGCCTTCGCCGCCTCACAGGAGACGATCTACATCCTCTCCAAGGAAGGGGCCGGCTCAGCCGCCCCGCTCACCACCGCACTGACGGTGGCCATCGCTGAGGCGATGGAGGAACGGGCCGAACGCAGCGGCGGCCGCCTGCCCAAACCGGCACTGTTCGCTTTGGACGAGTTGGCAAACGTGGTCCGCTGGGCCGCCCTGCCGGACCAGTTCAGCCACTACGGCTCCAAAGGCCTGATCGTCATGGGCATCCTGCAGTCCTGGTCCCAAGGCGTCGAACTCTGGGGCGAGGCGAACATGCGGAAAATCTGGTCCGCTGCGAACGTCAAGGTCTACGGCGGCGGCGTCGCCGAAGAAGGCTTCCTCCGCGCCCTCTCCGACCTCATCGGGGACTACAGCTACACCAACGTCTCCATCTCCTCCGGTAAGTCCGGTTCCAGCCGCTCCCGCCAGGAAGCCAAGGAACGGATCTTCGACGTCTCCAACCTGGCGGAGCTGGACCGCGGCCGCGCCGTCGTCCTCTCCTCTGGCGCGCCAGCCACGCTGGTCCGCACCATGCCTTGGTACACCGGCCCGCACAAAGAAGCTGTGGAAGCTTCCATCAAGAAGTACAGCCCCCGCCCCGAGGAAGAGGCGGTGCCGGCCGCTGCCGCACCTGTCGACAATCCCTGGGTGACGAAGTAAGGAACCTGCCAGCCATGACAGACGATTTTGGGTTGTTCGATACGGACACACCCCCGCCCAGTCCAGGCGGAAGCGAGGACGAGAGAACCGAGAAGAAGCCGGAGCTCGTCTACGGTTCGCCTGAGGAGTTCCTTCATTAGCAGCTGCTGCCCACGTATGTCCGCAGCGTGACCGGGAAGTCCGCGAAGTGGTGCATCGAGTGGTACTTCCACCCGGAAGCCGTCTCACGCGTAGCTGCGATGTGGCGGGCCTGGGAACACCTCCGCCTCGACCCCGCCACCGGCATGAGCGTCTGGTGGCGAGACCACGCAGACCACCACATGCGAGTCCTTCTCGACCCACAAGGCCCGTTCTACAACTGCGACATGAAAGAACACCGAGACCCCGACCATTTGGAACCAAAAAAAGCACCAGCAGGTTGGTTTCCTGATGCTAAAACCTAGGGTTCGAATACCCTGTCGCTCCCTCATCCCAAAAGTAACTAAATCTTCGCGCTACTTTAGAAAGCGGGGGGAAGTGAAGGGCCCTCCGTCTCATCTTGGAATCAGTTTTCGATTTTTGGGCTCTAGGTAAGGAAGTGCAGTGACAGATCAAATCGGTGTCGATGGCAACAAAGAGTTGAAAGAACCAGGCGAACCCAATGACAGTGGCGGTGGCAAGATCATGGGCAAGGGCCGTTCAGAACGGCCCACCCCAATCACACGTGTGGCACTCTGGCTACACAAGACGTGGAAGTTCCCCATGTGGGGAATCTACATCGTCGGCTTCTTGGCGGTCATAGCATCTTGGGCTCTCCTTGTATCGGTGATGCCGGAGGGTGCCCGCCCGCTTGTCAATGTTGTGGGCTGTGGGCTGTTGGCTTTGGGTGGCCTGTTTGCCGCCATCTCAAAAACCGAACCGCTTCTCACGGGTGGACACGAATCAGATGCTCACACGCACTGGAGGTCCAAAGTGGAGGACGCTTCCTATATCGCTGTCGTGGTGGGCGCTCTTTTTGTACTCGTTGCCGCGGTTAAGGATCCCGCCGTAATAGCTTCGTGGCACAAACTCTGGCACCTCTGGTAGGCAAATAAGCGGCAGTGGGGCGGTCCCTCCTCATGAAGCACCGACCCCACGGTGCCCCTCTTCCAGGGCAAAAGACCCATGTAGTGGCCTCTATGATCTACAAACCCGTAGCCTTCCTCCATGAAGGAGCAAAAAATATCCGGGACAGGCGACCAACAAGGGCGCGCCGCCCCTTTTAGGGTCTGGGCGCCCATAGTTATCTCAGCGCTGGCTCTCGTCATCAGCACTCTCGGCTTTATGGTCCAACAGAGCGCCCTGGATCAGCAGCGAGAACAGCTCGCAGCGCAGAACGGTCAGCTCGACACCCAGAAAAATCAACTCGACATTCAGCGAAACGCGCTTGAGACCCAACAGAAGGAGTTCCAAGCTGCCGAGGATCGATGGAAAGCGGAAGGTCCCCTTTTCGTCGCACGTGGATACCTACGCCAAGACCCGGAACGGTCCATGGCGTTGCTCGAATTCTCGGAGGACGGGCCTGCGCAACGTTCGGATGAGGAACTAGAGAATATTTACGTGTCTGAGGGACAAGCCGAGATAGGTCCGATGTTTATCGAGGCTGAGGTAACGAATGTTGGCCGCTCTCCAGGTCAGATAAGTAGCGTTTGGGGCGAGCTTAACGGCTATCGAAAAGACTCCCGTCCCTTATCGCCAGCGCCTGGCCTTCGGATATGCACGGCAACCCTCGGGGAACGGATTCCTACTGTCTGCAAAGAACACTTCGCCGAGCAGGATGTCATTTGTTTGGGACCGGACGGCGTTGAGGCCGTCTGCCAGTTTCCTTTGCATGTGCCACAACAGACCTCGATCAGGCTGCGGTTCAAACTCCAGGATTACTTTGCAGAGCACCTTATGTGCGAAGGGAGCCTACGCGGACGTGTAGATGTTTCAATCCGCCCCGGCAGCGGCCCACAGTTGAAGTCTGCGTTTTTCGCTTCCAACTGGCGAGGGTGTCCTGGGGGTTCTGGCGAGTTTAGGTATCCAGGGCGAGTGCCGTTCAAATAACCTACAGTGCTTGTCAGTTCCGTAAGGGAGACTGTCAAGCGCGGCCTCCCCACTTTTACGGACAAAGTCGACTTGGCGTTACACTTGCAACAGTTACCGTTTAGATGCATCAGTTAGGTGGATTTGTGACAGTTACGAGGTGTGATGGTCGGTCATGTTGAGAGCGCCATCGAGGCAGTTCGAACCGCTCTGATGGAGCCGGGCGACCCTATCATCAAGGTTGCGTTCTCGTTGCCTCGCAACAGCGCTGAGAAGATCCTTGAACTATTGGAAGCAGAAGGTAGAGCTGGTGCCGTTGTAGTTCCAGTCAAGGAGCAGTTCACTACCACTGAGGCCGCGAGGATGCTCGGTATCTCACGCTCAACCCTCATGAAGTTGATCGACTCGGGAGAAATCGACAGCGTCAAGGTCGCCAGTCATCACCGGATTCCTGCGCCAGCAATCCTGCGATACGAGAAGGCTAGAACAGAAAGCCAACACCGCACCGCAAAGGCACTCGAGGAGTTTGCACACGATGCGAAGGAAGCTTTCCAGAACAACGTGACGTTTGGGAAGCAAAGTTGATGGCGGCTCAGGAACTGCTGGACCCGATTGATTTCGTTAGTCCTAGCGGACGTCTCTTAATTGACACAAGCGTATTTATGGACGACCGACCGGAAAGGCGAGGTGGTCTGAAGGCGCTGCTCCAACGGTGTGGTCAGACGATTCGCCTGAACGACAACCCGATCGTGATCCCGATCGACGTGGTTGAGGAACTGACGAAGCAGAGCCGCAAGGTTGACCCGGAGCGAGCAGAGGCGATTCGCCGGGCTGGGGTTTCGCTTGGGTTCATCGAGGACGCTGCGGCGCTCGGGCTGGTACGTACCGACATAGGCCACGACTCGAAGCACTACGCCGACTCTGTCTTCGAGGCCGTCTTCACACGCTATGCAAACCAGTACGACATGTGCCTCCTGATCAACGATATTACGCCGCTTCTTCATGTCCGCTTGCTGTCGCACACGAGCAGCAAGAAGCTCGTAGCTGGGTCTCTGACCAGCGATGGCCGCGTCAGAATCGAGAGCGACCAAATTCTGTACGAGCGTGGGGTGCGGAAACTTCGTCGCAAGCAAGACGAGGGAGATGCGCGAGAAGTGGCCGCGCTCAGCCCACTCCTCGCTGACTTCAAGGGTCAGTTCGGAACCTCGGAGCTGGCGGATCGCCGGACGGGATCACCGGTACTCGGGTCGCCAAGCGCGGAATCAGGGGTTCGCTGCCGGGTCGAGCCTTTTGATAGAGAGCCGGCATTTAAGGGGGCCGACTCATTACTTGAGGTTGCCACCATTCCAAGTGTCGGAGACAAGGTCCACTTCAGCTCGCCTTCGGGCAGTGGGTCGGTGGTCCTCGATGAACTCCTGGGAGAGGGCGGAGAGGGCGCTGCCTATGCAGTCCATGGGGATCGAGTCGTCAAGATCTTCGACCGAGACCATGTGACGCGCCACCGCCAAGCGAAGGTCGAACAGTTTGCGTCCCGGAGTCTGTACTCACAAGGCATCTGCTTTCCCGAAGCAGTTGTCACAAACGATGCGGGCGAGTTCGTCGGGTACATGATGCCAAGGGCTCGTGGCAATGAGTTCCGCGTGATTATGAACCCGCGGCGGTTCCTCAAGGCGTTCCCCGGGTGGACCAAGGCCGACCTCGTCGATGTCTGCATCTCTTTCCTGGAGAAGGTGTCGTACTTGCACTCACTCAACGTGATCGTCGGCGACATCAATCCCAAGAACGTCATCGTTGATGCCAGCAAGAACGTCTGGATGATTGATGCAGATTCTTGGCAGGTCGATGGATACCCGTGCCCGGTCGGGACTCCAATGTTCACTGCAGCATCTGCACTTGACCGCCCGTATGCCGAATCACTGCGGACGAGTGAAGAAGAACTTTTCGCTGTCGCAACGATGCTCTTCATGGTTCTGATCACGGGCCAGTTCCCCTATGCGCGTACGGGGTCCGATGGTGACATCGCTCGCCTCATCAAAGACGGCAATTTTGCGTTTCAGGTCGGAGAGCGCTCAAATCGTGACCAACCCGAGGGCAACTGGAAGTACATGTGGAGCCACATGCCACGCGGCCTCAAGGAGATGTTTTGGAATACCTTCCATCGGGAAGGCCAGCGGTACACCTCTCCACCGTCTGCCGAGGAGTGGCTCCGAGCATTTCGGCAATACCGCTGGTGGCTCGGAAGCGACAAGAACTTCGACCCAATGTCCAACGATGTCTACCCCTTCAGGTTCAAGGCGTTCAAACCTGAAACTCCGATTCTCGAATGTCCACAGTGCAACCGCCGCAATGCCCTGGTGGGGGAATGGAATGAGGCCACTCAAGATCACGTCATCCCCGGAATGTGTTTTGACTGTAGTCAGCAGAATCGGCCGAGGTGTTCTGATTGCGGCACCCCGCGACCGGCCGGCGCTCTCAAGGACGGCAGGTGCCGAGATTGCAATCGCAAGCGTGACTTCGGTACGTGTGAGAGATGCGGAACGGAGACGCCCCATCGCTACCTCGTCGGTGGCCGCTGCTCCCAGTGTCAGCTGGGAACCTGCAAGAGCTGCAAGAAGTCAGTTCTGAAGTCGGATCTCTCCTACGGTCGTTGCACCGCGTGCGAGAGGCGAGGTAAGGAACTCGATCCGTTGAGGCTATGCACAGATTGTCGTCAATCATTCATTGACTTCGACCACATTGAGTGGTTCAAGGGCAAAGGACTTGATGTCGCGAAATCTCACGTGGCGATCAAGAAACAGTGCCCACCGAGGACTACGAGCGCCCAACCTGCGTCATCGCAGCGTTACCCAAATGTTCCACGCGCAGCCACTACGACCACCAAACAGGCGGCATCGAAGTCAAGTGCTCGGCCGCAGCCGACCTTCTGGGAGCGCTTTAAGAAGTGGTGGAACGGTTGAAATCCCTAAACTCATCCCGAAAGGAATTTTGAACAAATGGCATTTGATATCCGAGCCGCCGACCTAGTCGAGAACCCAACTCCCCGAGTCCCGGTCTCTCTCTGCATCGACACAAGTGGCTCTATGGCTGGCGACAAGATCCGCGAACTTGTTGAGGGCATCGGCCTCTTCTATGACGCCATCGATGAGGACGATGATGCTCACGACTCCGCAGAGGTTAGCGTCGTCGCTTTCAACACCGGAGCCAACCTCGTTCAGGATTTTGCGAGTGTCGAGGGCCTTCAGCGGGACATCACGATTGCGCCGAGCGGTCTTACTCATCTTGGCGAGGGCGTGAACCTCGCCCTCGATACGCTGGAGAAGCGCAAGTCACTGTACTCCGACACCGGCGTCCTATACTTCCAGCCTTGGCTTGTACTTATGACAGACGGACAGCCAAACGGTGACAAGAGCGAGTTGGAGCGGGCGATCCAGCGCGTGACGCGCATGGTCGCCAGCAAGAAGCTCACGGTCTTCCCTATCGGGATCGGAAGCGACGCAGATCTTGATGTATTGGGTCGATTCACTCCGGAGAAGCCTCCTCTTCGCTTGAAGGGAATCGACTTCAAGGAGTTCTTCGAGTGGCTCTCGAAGTCCGTTTCAAAAGTCTCGCAGTCGATGCCTGGGGGCGAGCCGCCGATCGACTTCGGCTCAATCCGAGGCATCGAGGATCTCTAATTGTTTCGAGAATTCCACTATCAGGTTCGGGGACGAGGGCACGTTCTCGATGGCAGCCGCGGTCAAGATCGAACCGCCTACCTTGCTCGCAGTGGGGTGCAAGTGGTTTGTCTTTCCGACGGTGCCGGCTCGGCAACGCACTCTGAGTTTGGTGCGCAAGCGCTCGTGGATACTGGCTGCAAACTTCTCTCGGAGCGTTTCGGAGATTTTGTGTCGAGCGATGATGGGGTCGCTTTAAAGCTTGAGATCGTGAATTACCTACTCGATCGTCTGCATGATGTCGCGGAACGCCGTGCGGTCGGAATTCGCGACTTGGCCGGCACATTCCTGGCTGTCGCGACAGCCGGTGACCAGTTCCTTGTCCTTCATGTGGGTGACGGCGTCGTCGGGTACGTGAAGGACGGAATTGCACGGGTAGCTTCAGGACCCGACAATTCTGAATTCGCCAACCAAACAACGTTCCTCACTTCGGAACGGTCGGCCGTTGGGATGAGGATCATCCGTGGGGGCCTGGACGGTATTACGGGCTTCATCCTCATGAGTGACGGGACGGCCAACAGCCTGTACAACTCTCGCACAAAGGGGCTAGCCCCGGCCTGTGCAAAAATCGTGGAGTTGCTCGCGTCTGCCCCAACTCGTCAGGCTAAGAATCCTAAGCACAAGAAACAACTCCGCCGTCTCGTGGATACTAAGATCCGGGTCGCAACGAAGGACGACTGTGCGATCGCTGTCCTGGCCAGGAAGCTCGCTTAGAGCCGACGCATAAGCCTGCTGACACTATCCAAGGCTAAACGTTGCCAATGCAGCGCGCCCCCTGCCGATCGGGGCCGCATGCCGCTGTGTGCGAAGGCGGAGGTGATGCGGTCGGATACAAGACGCTGCCCCCGCTCTAAACCGGCGCCGGCAATCAGCTCAATGTGCCAAATAGAGATCACAGAATGCCGCCACAAAGCACGAACAGCCAGAATCGATTGCGTACGTTCTAATGCGCATGCTGAAACCAGTCAAACCGTTTACCTTCAATCGAACCTTTGCGACGATTGCTCGAAACCGCTCGCGCTACCGGGCGGGGCCGCTCTTGGCCCGCTCCGCACCCAAGGCTGCTCCTGTCCGGGTTTTCTTAGCCTTGGCAGCACCTTTAGTCATGGTGACGGCTCCACTGGGGTGTGTGCCCTCGCTGCGTTCCGCAGCTGCCCGTCCACGGATTTGGCTTTCGTTGGCCCCGGTAGTGCCCAGTGACGCGGCAAATGCTTCTTGGCGCTCTGCGGAGCCGTAATCTGCCACCGATGTGCTTTCAGCCTTCAAGCCCTGGTCCTTGAGCCGACCACTGTCGTCTCCCGTGATACGGTTCTCGATCTCGCGGCCCACGCCCTCAAAGCGGGCAAAAAGCTCTTTCTCGGCCCGCTCGTACCGCTGCTCCAGTGGAGATCGTTCGGAGCCCTCGAATCCATCCTCGGCAAGGAGTTTGGCTTCGTGCATCTCTTTGGCGGCTTTGACGAACTCGGGATCTTTGAAGTGAGCCTCGCTGGCACCGTTGACGTTCGCTGTTGTTTCTGTGCGGAGCTGGTCGATGTCGGGACCGTTGATACCGTCCTTGCCGATCAGGAATATGCGTTCCTTGATGTCCGCATCAGCGGCCGCGGCTGCCGTCGGAGTTTTTGCGTTGTGTGCCCGCTGCAGCGCCTGTGCCAGCTCGGGGTTGGCCAAGTACTCCGCCGGCACCTGGTGCCGTTCCATTTCGGGCGCCAGCTTCTCCGCCTGGGCGCGCAGTTCTTCCGCGCGGGCCGCTGCGAGCAGCTGCATAGCCTTCTCCTGTTCAGCGGCCGCCTTGCGCGCCTCTTCCTGGCTCAGGGCCAGCGCCTCCTGCCTGACCCGTTCAGCCGCGATGGTCTGGATACCAGACTCCAAATAGGCAGTGTCCGAGCCGACGTCGCGGGTGTCGATCCCGTAGCGGGTCAGAACTTCCTGCCTGATCCGGTCCGCGGCCGCCAACGCGGCCGGGTCATGGTCTTTCCATGCCTCTGCGACAGCGTAGGCGGTGGAGATATCGTTGGGCTGCGCTTTGTCCCACCACTGATCCTTCTCCACCGGCGAGAGCGCGGCGCGTGCAGCGCTGCGTTGGGCCGCCAGTTGTGACTGCGCTTCGTGCGCTGCCTGGGCGTCCTGCTGTTCCCGCTGCCGCTGCAATTCCTGCCGCCGGCGGGCCAGGGTTTCAGCAATCCGCGAGGCGATCAACAGCGACTGGCGCATTCCGCCGTCCAGGACGTCGTCGATTCCATCTGATTCACTCATGGTGTTCCCCCTTGCACTTGGTGTGATTCGTTATCGGTCGAGCACAGGGCCGGAATCGCGCCCCGTTTGCTGGCGGGTTTTCGCCGGCATTGCAGTGGTGGGTACTACCGAACCTGGACGGATGGGAGCCATACCGCGAAGACCAAGTTCCACCGACTTTGGTGCCGTCGTCTGTTCTGATGTGGCTTGCTCTGGTGCGCCCACTGTGACAGGCTTCGGCATGGTCGCAGCGAAGGGTCTCAGCTGTTCGGTCACCACGGCCCGGATCCGCTGCGCCTCTCGTGTTCGCCCCGATTGCTGATGCATCTCATGGATGGCAAAAGCAGTGTTCACCAGCTGCAGCATGAGCGCGGCCTGGGCCGCTGTCTTGTTCTTGCTCGACGCCGCCATGAACAACATGGCCGTCCCGGCAATGGACGGCAGCGGCACAGGCTTGCTGTGCTGGCGTGGTCCGCGCAGCTGCGCTGTGCGGGACAGTTCGGCAGCGGTCGCTGCCAATGGTCCGGGCGTCGGTTCCAGCCGATGCGACCATGCCGCAAATGCTCCCGAAACTTCCCGTGCCGCCTTCGCCCAGGTGGCATGGTCATCCCTCGGCAGCACACGGAGCTTCTCAACCAGCGCTGCTGCGTTGCGCGTGTACTCCACCCACACATCCGCTGAAGGCGTTGCGTTCTCGGGACCGGTTTTGGAGACCTTGCGCTTGTTGCGCGCGGCCGCGTTCCATTCGGCTGCCGCCTCGGTCGCTAGGTGCGGCGAGTCCATCCATTCTTCACGCAACGCACCGAGCTTCAGGTCGGACGCCAGGGTGCCACCGCCGAACCAGATAGGACGCTCCCCCTGCTTGGGGCGCTCGGCGACGGAGTAGCCAATGATGACGTCGGTCGTGTTCTTGGCGTAGCGCGGCCGGAGCAACAGCCCGGTGTCACGTGCACGTCGAACGAACTCCGCTTCTGTCGCAGACGAGCTTGCACTGGCGCGCACCTTCCGTGCCAAGGAAGACCGGTGCATTTCGCGCTCATCGCGTACAGCGGTAGCCTTCTCCGCCTGGTCATAACCACGGGTGGCGTGCACTGAGGACAGCTGCTCCAGACCGTACTTGACCTCCAGCTCACGGCAGGTCTGCTGGGCCCTTTTGTAGTCGCCATGGGTCGAGGCTTTGGTGCCGTCCTCGCGGATGAGTGAGACGGCGATGTGGATGTGGTGGTTACCGTTTTCGGACGTGCCGTGGTTGATCGCCGCCCACCGGCAGCGGGCTTTGCCGCTTGCTTCGGTGAAGCCCATTGAGTCCACGAAATCGTTGGCGATATCGCCCCACTGCTGGTCAGTCAGTGCGCCCTCCTCGGCGCGCAGGCTAAGGGAGCAATGCCAGACGCTGGCGTCCTTGTAGCCGACATGAACACGTTCCTTTTTGGCCGCGTCCCACAGCATATCCTTGATCTGAACCGAGACGCCGAACGCCTTGCGCGGCTGGTCCAGATGTCTGGCAATGGCCAGTGCGTCGGAGCGGTCGAGGACCCCGTCGTCGTACCACGCCATGATGGCGGCGTCGCCGGCCACCAGGTGGGGATCGGCATGTGCGTTTTTCGTCTTGTCAGAGTCGGTTGAGGCCAGGTAAACCATGAGGCCGGCCATGCGCGAGCCGCGGGTAATGTTCGGAATCATCCCTACATCAGTCCGTCAACGGCGTCGTCGATCCGCATTGCAACGGAGCGGATGTGCTTCAGCGCTTCGCGGGCCTCGGCCGGGAACTCGCTGGTGGCGTTCGCCTGGCGGGCGAGCTGGTTGATGTTGTTGGAGGACCGCGCCAACAGGTTGTGCAACGCCATCAGTTCGGCCATGATCGCCCGGCGTTCGGTCGGTGAATCCGAGTGCTCTGAGAGTGCCGCCGATACCAGCAGGTTCGGGACGGTCACCTTTTCACGCGTGGCCCGCGCGATGAGGGCGGCTTCCTCCTCCACGGTGACCCACACATCTTTGCGCTTCTTCGTCCCCGCCGGTGAGTTCGCTCGGCGCCGCCTGGAGAACCGGGAGCGGGGCGCATTCTCTTCGCTCATCCGCTCCCCCAATCCCTGGAAATGCCCAGCGCAGCGACCCCGAAACCGGGGACCACACGACCAGTGTGCCAAGTGATCAACCGCAGGGCCGTGAGCGACACGCCATTTACACCCGTGTAAATGTATAGCTTGCTCCGCACGGTCGGCTTCGGAGGTTTTCCTGCGGTCTACGCGCCACGCCCTGAAAGCTGCCCTTCAAGTGCAGTGCTCACCGATAGAGTCGGGCCTATGGACATAAACGACATTGCCGCTAAAGCGGCCGCCAAAATCGACGCTGCCCGCGATGTAAGAGTTAACGCAGTGAAAACCGCTGCTGCCAGCAGCGTGGAACTCCTGGAGGCAGCACAACTGCTGGCTTCCGCCGAGCAGAAGTACGCAAAGGACTACCAAACCGCGTTACGAGCAGACTGGACCGAGTCAGACCTGCGTGGCTTTGGTCTGGACGCTCCCGCCAAGAAGGCAAGCGGCCGTCCCCGCGGGAGCAAAGCCACACGGCAGTCAAAGCCGGCCGACGAACCCCGTGAGACAGTTTCAACTCAGACAACGGGCACCGAGAGCCAGTAACCCCTCGCCCACATGTGCACGGCAAAAGCTAACTCCTTCGGGCTTTTCCCGCACACACCTGGACGACGGGACCCAACCCGACCGGCTGCACACAAGCGCCAGGCCACCACGAGTACCAACCTCACCACCGGGACCGGCGAATGTGCACAGCCTAGGAGCATCTTGGGCCACCAACGGATAAGTTCCCCATGGTCCAAGACCGTCGTCGCCGGCCAACCCTTGCGGGGCAGGGTTCTTCTTTCAGCAGGGACGACACGTCGTCATCTGGCGGGACGACCGGGGCATTGACGGAACCGTCACAACGGAAACCTTTTACGGCACCCGGGGGCTTCCAACACGGTTACGGGCGGTGACAACCACAAGCTGCAGGGCGGCGCTAATCAGCACCTGGTACCGCTGTCCCGCTTGATCCAAGTAAGGGCACCTCACGCGGCAGGAATGTCCACAGATTTTCCCTAAAGCCGTCGTGGATGCGGCGAAGGCCGGCACCTTTCTGAACTGGGGCCGGCCTTCATGCTTTCCATAGATCTGGTGTCAGTCTTCCGCGGGCGTGTCACCTTCGGGGATTTGGCCGGAAGCGATCCGCTTTGCAGTCTTCTCATAGGCGGCATCGATGTAGGCTGTCAGGTCATCTTCCCGTACTCGCCAAATGCCGCGGCCCCCGAACTGCGCGGCCCGAAGTTCACCGCTTTTCACCAACGCATATACCAGCGGCTTGCCGAGGTTCAGGACCTCCTGGACCTGGTCCAGGGTCAGCATCCGCGGGAATGGCGCAGTCGTTGGAACGGCCGTCTTGTTCACTTCTTCAGTCCACCTGGCCATAGCTATTTTTCCTCGTTTCGGCACTGCAAATTCATCTCTGGTTCCCTGTTCGCGGCGCGGCTTTCCCGCCTTCACCGGAAGGCCATCCCCACCGCCGTTGCTGAGGGTTACCGAAGGTTTAAGAGCGGCAGGGCCGGCATGTGCCGGCCCTGCCTGGTTTTCCCTTGGGCAAAGGAAATCTGTTGTTCAGCTTAGCTGAACTGTTTGTGCTGCTGCCACGGGCAAGGGAACCCCGTTGTTCCTGGTCCCGCGAGCGGTAGTCCTTGGGTGGTTGTGTCGCGTGAGCGGCGGTCCGCCGCTGGTGAGTGGCTGCTGTGGTTCGCCCTGGGCGGCGGACCGCCCGACTTCTGGAAGGTTCCTTGCCCGCAGGTGTTGAGTGGCCGGGGGTCTTGCCGGGCGGCGAGGGTTCCGCCCGGCAAGAAGTCTTTATGCGGCCGCGTGCGCCTCTGCTGATTTGGTCCCGTCGAGGATGATGTTTTCAACTTCCGATGCGACATATCCCCACATGACCAGCTGGTTCAGGTAGTCCCGGTGCGTCTGGGACGGGGACCGCCACGAGTCCTTGGCGATGGTTTTCTCATACCCTGCGCACACCAGCGCGATCAGGGAGAACTCGGGCCGGGCTTCGGTCCTGGCGACGTGGTCACGAAGCGGATTCCACGCCCAGGCGTTGGACTCTTCGACCTTGGCCCCGACCATATCAGCGGCTACCTTGCCGTCGTAGCCGCTGGCCGTTTCGGAGTGGTGGGTGATGGCGTGAACGGTGAAGTACTGCCAGCCCTTGGGTGCCTGCTTCTTCGACAGCAGGGTTTTGACGAACTCGCGACGGACCTTGGTCGCTGACTCCATGCTCTTGTTATTGGCTATCAGGGTTTTTCGTTCGGCCTTTTGCTCCTCAGTCATCGGGCCCTTGTGTGCCTGTGTCCCGCCGCCGTTATAGCGTTCGTACTTTGGGGTGAAGCCCAGTTCCTTCCAGTCACTGATGACGGGCTTGGCGTTGTGCTGGCCCCGGTAGTCGGTGCTGATGACATAGGCGTTGGCGTCCTCATCGGCGGCCGGTTCACCATCGGCCCGCTTTGCCGCTGAGACGTACAGGTTCTCCTCGTCGGCGTAGTGCCCCGCGTCCTCCACAATTGCTTTGCCCTGGGCGATGAGTTCCTCAATCAGGGTCGCGTGCCCCGCCTTGGATTCCCGGTCGTCCCGGAGCTTCTGGGCGATGTGGTCAAAGTACTGCGGTTCGTCACGAATGACCGATTCAAGCTCCTCGACCGCGTCCTGGTCCCCTTCAAACTCGGTCATTACAAGTGCCATGTCCAGGGTATAGCCGCTCTCGAGGGCCTTGGCTCCGGTGCTGGATGCTTTGGCTTTGAGAGCACTTTCGACCTTGGTCTTGGTCCGTCCGGTTTTCTTGGCGATCGCGGCCGCCGAGACGCCAATCAGGGAGAGCTGGTGGTAGGCGTCAGCCTCGTCCGCTTCGGTCAGTTCGGCGCGCTGGATGTTCTCCACCACCTGCGTCACGATGCGCTCGGCTTCCTCGGGCGAGTCGATGATCAGGACCGGGATCAGGGGCCGTTCGGCTTCGACGGCGGCCCGGGTGCGGCGCTGACCCATCAGCACGTGCACGATGCCGTCTTCCTTGCGGTGCGCGATCACCGGTTCCATCACGCCGTGTTCTTTGATGCTGGCAACGAAGTCAGCGGTCAGGGCGGCGTCTTTCCGGACGTTGATGTCCACGGTCAGGGTTGCCGGGTCGAGCATTTCAAGCGTGGGTGTTGCGTTCATGTGGTGTTGCTCCTTTTTGCCCAAGGATTGTGGTGGGTGGGGCGGCTTTGGTGACCGGCCAGCTTCCCCTCTCCCCCCGTTGTTTTTTGGTTGCTGGCAAGCTTGCTTGCTCGGCGGCCGACGGAGCCCTGTCTACCCACAGGGCAAGGGGCTGGACATTTCCCGGAGGAAATCAGCGACGAAGGAGCGCCGCAGGGAAATTCCTGCGCCGCAGGCCCCGACGAAGGAGGGGCTAGACAGGGTGGAGCGGACGCCTAGAATCCGCAGGACAGCAACCAAAAAACGTCGTAGACACACCAGGTTCAGGGGGTCCGGAGCTCTGCGACGGCGCCCCCTGAACCCCACAGCCGGCCGCGCCAGCGGACGCCCGTTCTCATCTTTGGTCCTTTAGGCTTGGGCCATGAATAACGCCAGAAGAGCAACGCTCATTTGGTCGCTGGGGGCAGTTATTTTCTCTCTCATCGGCGTATCCATCGCACTGAGCTCCAACGGAGCCTGGTACTCCATAGTTTCGGCCGTCGTCCTTCTTCTTGCGGGCGTCACCTTCGCTGCCCGGGCCGTTTTATCCCTGCGCGCATCGGGCGCGTAGGTCATCCTGGACACCGGCCACAGCAGTAAGTCGCGGACCGATGGCAGGTGAACAACCCGCCACCGGCAGTGGCTGGCGCCTGTCCGGGAGGTCATTAAAGATCCTGGCTGTGGTGTTCACGGCTGCCGCCGTCGGGTCGATGGTGTTGGTGGCCGTGGACCTGACCGTTGGTCGGCCTGCTTCGGGCGATGTCTTCATCGCTTTCCTGAATAGCCTGACGGCCGTGACGTTGTGGCGGCTGAGCTCCAAATAGTCGCGGACATGACGAAGGGGCCGGCGCAGGCCGGCCCCTTCGTTGTCTTCCTTGGGCAAAGGAAATCTGGGGCAGCGTCTTTGCTGCGGGTAGTTCAGAAGTTCCCGGGCGCTTCATCCCAGGAGATATTCACAGGGCCGGTCTTTTCACCGGCGGTCAGCAGCAGTAGCTCAGCGATTTCTTCTGCCGGGCTGGTGTCCGGGTCCGGCTGATCGTCCTCGGTCAGAATGAATTCAGTGCCCATGCTCGCGTTCCCTTGGTCGGTGCAGTGTTTCTGGCTTCACTGTATCCGTGGTTTCTGCGCGCTTGCTGGGTCTGGTGGCTGCGCCCGCGCCAGCGTTATGGCGGCCGGCGGAGCGGAGCGGGGGAGGCCGCCCGGCCACGGGAACAGGGGCCGGACCGGGATCGTGTGGTGATCCCTGGCCCGGCCCGTTTCTTGCTAGATGATGCGGCGCTTGTAGGAGGTTGCAGCGTCCCGGGCGAC
Organism: Pseudarthrobacter siccitolerans; assembly: GCF_030823375.1. NCBI lineage: Bacteria > Bacillati > Actinomycetota > Actinomycetes > Micrococcales > Micrococcaceae > Pseudarthrobacter > Pseudarthrobacter siccitolerans. The sequence continues at coordinate 57,549 of NZ_JAUSXB010000002.1, forward strand.
CTCGGCGAGGGATCCGCGGTTGATCAGTTCCCGCAGCAGGACGGCCAGCCGGAAATCGGGGATGTCCGCGGCCGCGTGTTTGAGGTAGCGGTCGGCCTGGGTGCCGTTGCCTTTGAGCCATTCCAGCCAACCCATCAGGGTCAGCATCGGTGCACGCTGGCCTGCCGGTACCGCTTTCATTAGCTCGAACGCGAGGGCTTCGGCCCGGTCCACGCGGTCCCAGTCCGGCCTTCCGGTGAACTTTCCGAACATCACGTCGCCAAAGCTGCCGTTGTGGGTGGTGATGGTGTCCCGGAACAGATAGTCGCGGATGTGCCTGTGCTGGAAGGCTGCCGCCAGCGCGCGGGCGGTCTCGGCATCAGGGATTTCAGCTGCGTCCAAGACAGCGGCCCACGTCCCGCATGCGGCTTCGAAGTCTTCGAAGGTCCCCTCCGGGGCTTCGACCGGCATTGCCCACCTGCCCAGCAATGCAGGGTTGTACACGTCAATATCGGTAGTGCTGCCAAAGTAGGTCAGGGTCGCTTTGGCGGCGCTGTCTCGGATCTGATCCAGCGGGCGCTGTTCATCGGTACCGAACTCTGCCCAGTAGCTCGAAGTCACCAGCCACACGTTGCGGACAGGCATCCGTGCGCTGGCCAGTTCGTTGACCAGCGTGGCGACGTGGTCGGCGTAGGGGTAGCCGTAGCTTGGGTTTTCGTCTGCGTAGACGATGACGTAGGACGCGGTGGCCTCCTCATCATTTGCTGCATGGCTGGTCAGGGTCTGCGCGTAGTTCAGCGGCTCCACGAACATTGGTACGTCCACGCGCAGGGTGGCACCAAGCTTGCCGCCGCGGGCGGTGAGGACCACGAAGGACTCGGTCGGGGTTTTGCCCAACAGGTGCGGGACGGTGGCGAGCAGGTCGGCGGGGCCGGTGATGTTCAGTTTCTCGTTCATGGTGTTGCTCCTTTGTGCCCAAGGATTGAGGTGGGTGGGGCGACCAATGGTGACCGGCCAGCTCCCCTGTTCCCCCCGTTGTTTTTTGGCTGCTGGCGAAGCTTGCGGAGCTGTGCCCGTGGAGTCCCGTCTACCCGCAGGGCAAGGCACGGAAAATCTTCGGAGGAAATCAGCGAGGAACGAGCGCCGGAGAAGAATTTCCGGACCGCAGGCCCCGGAGGAACGGAGGGGCTAGAGGGGCCGGAACGGGCACGTACAATCCGAAGGAATCTCAATGATGTTGTCAACGGATTTGTGCGTTGATAGCTAATGCCGGTTTCCTAGTGGTACGATCCGGCGTGGCTTTGCCTGACAGCAACTGCCGGGTTGGGGCTCGGTTGCTGCGTCGTTGAACTTGATTGCGGCAAGCGTGTGTAATTTGGTGTCCGGATGGAAGGTTTGGCCGGCAGGTCTCGATAGCGATGGGACAAGACGGCAGGCGAGCCCGGCTGCCGCCATGTCTCGTAAGCCGGGAGGCTCTTGGTCCTGATCGGAGCCAGCATCATGGCGAGCGGTTTCAGATCACCGGGAATTCATAAGGGGTCTGAAATGTCATGAACCGTCCCCGTGATCCGGGCCCTGCTTCTGCGACAGTTCGCGCACTACTCGGCCATCGCCGCCAGCGGCTGCCCTTCCCTGGACGAGAACCGGTAAGTCCAGTTCGATATCGCCCACGGCCCCAAGGGCCCGGTGGCTGAGAACATCCGCCAACTCTAGGATGCCCCGGTCATTTTTGGCCCGGCAAACTGCTGACCTGACTCCCGAAAACGTCCCTGGGGTGCCCACGGCTATGCAGGTTTGTGGGGCCAACGACGGCTGGAGGAAGCGCCCCGGTCTTAGAGGGCGTTCGCGTCGCCGTCCCCGTCTCACTCCGGTGACGGGCGGGCCCGAAAATTTTTCCGGAGCCGGGGCCCGCGTCACCGCATGTAGATGTTACTTCAAGGAGACTGCGCGGCTGGCGGAACCGCCGAGGCTGCTTTTGACTGTGATGTTCTGCGGGTTGGTTGTTGCGCTGAGCTCGCCGCGGTAGCGGCCGGCGCCATCGTTGATGAGGGTTCCGATCAGGGTACCGGTTGCTGTGACGTAGGCCCGCAGGACGGCGGTTGAATTGGTGCTGGTGGCGCCCACCCGGAGGATGCGTTTGCCGGCGTCGTACTCCGCTTGCTGGATGGCCACGCTGTCAGCGGCCTGGGTAGTGGGGGGGTTTATCGTCAGGACGGCGGAGCGTGTCGTGCCTCCGCCCGTCGCGCTGATCGTCGCGCTGCTGGCCGCCGTCACCGTACTGGTTGTCACGGGGAACGTGGTGCTCGTGGCTCCGGCTGGAACCGTGACGCTGGCCGGAACGGTGGCCACTGCCGTGTTGCTGCTGCTGAGGGAAACGGGTGCCCCCGCGGACGGTGCGGCTGCGGAGAGTGTGAGCGTTGCTGTCGAGGTGCCGCCGCCCGTCACGGTACCCGGGTTGAGTGCCAGCGCCGCGACCGAGACTACGGGTCCACCGGCGGGATGCACGGTGAGCGTGGTGGAGACGGTCACTCCCGCGCCGATGGCGGAAATGGTCACGACAGTGGAAGCGGCCGGGGCCGTGGTGGTGATGCTGAAGGAGGCGGCGACGCCGAAGCTGCCGATCTGGGCGTAGGCCGGGACCTGGGCGATCTCAGGGTTGCTGCTGGTGAGGCGCATCTGCACATCGTGGCCCTGGCTCGCAGCGATCCGAACGGTCCCGGTGGCTCCGGCAGTGCCGACGGTTTCGGCGCGGTCCAGGATCAGCGATGTTGGTGACTGCTGAGGGTACAGGGTCAGGGGCGCCGAAACGGTGGTGCCGTTCAGGGTCGCTGAGATCGTGACTGTCGTTGTCGCGGTGACTTCGCTGGTGGGAATTGATACCGGCAGGGAGAAACTGCCTGCCGGGGCGGTTACGGTGGCCGGCGGGGTGGCCAGTGGTGAATCACTGGAGAGGTTGACGGTCAGGCCGCCTGCCGGAACTTTGCCGGTGAACTCCAGGAACGCCCCGGCCGGCAGCCCGCCGGTGCTGTCGCAGCAGAAGGAGAGCCGTTTGAGAGTGGTCGGATGAACGGTGAAGTTGAAGGACGCCGATGAGGATCCGAGGGTAGCCGTGAGGGTGACAGGGGTGGGCTGGAGCACTTCGCCGGCGATCAGGGTGAAGGTCGTGAAGGCGGTACCGGCCGGAACGGTGACAGAGGCCGGGTGGCTGGCGCCGGAGGCCGGGCTGCTGGCGAGGCTCACGACCGCGCCGCCGGCGGGTGCGGCTGTGGTGAGCTGGATGGACCCTGTAATTTCCTGGCCGCTGAAAAGTGAGTCAGCGCCGGGGCACGGGTTCTGACAGGGCGGGGCTCCGAGCCAGACTGACTGCACGGCCGCAGCGGTGTTGGCAATGGTGAAGGAGCGCGGTACGGACCAGTCGGTCACCGCAGAGGTGGTCGGTGAGGCGTCGCCCTGGTGGGAACGGACCCGCCAGAACTTCGTTCCCGAGGTCAGGGACAGCACCTGCCGCTGTGAGGGGGTGATCTGCGGGATGTGGTCCTCGATGTCGGTGAATGAGGAGTTCCGGGAGATTTCCACCTCGTAGCCGGTGTCCTGGGGGTTTGGTACGTCGCTCCAGTCGAGGGTCACCGGCAGGGTGACGGTGGCTCCGTCCGCCGGAGCCAGTCCGGTGGGTGCCGGCGGAAGAGGAGCGGTATAGGAAATAATGAAGGACACCGTATTCGACGGGATCCCGCGGTTGCCGTTGACGTCGATGGCGACCACCCGGGCGAAGTACGTGCCTTGTTCACAGCCGCCGCAGAAGTCCCCTATGACCAGTCCCGTTGACGTGGTTTCAATGTTGTCGATTTTAATCGAGCCGGCAGGGAAGGTTGAGTCCTTGGAGGCAACAAATTCGTACTTCACTGCCCGTACCGCGGCCGTCCAGGTGAAGCCAAAGCTCTCGAAGGGATGGAAGGAGCTGCCGTACGGCGGGAGGCTCAGGACCGAGGTGCCTGGCTGGTCGGCGGTGGCCCCGGTGACAATGAAAGAACGTGCCGCCGAGAACGCGCTGGAGCGAAGCTCCCCGTCCACTGCCTGGACCCGCCAGAAGTAGGTCCCGTTGACCAGGCCGCTGACGCTGGCTTGGGTGGTGTTGGGCGCCGTCGAGTCCCTGAGGACGAGGCTCGTGAAAGCCGATGAGGAGCTGATCTGCCAGTTATACCCGCCGTTGAGGGATGCCGGATCGAGCACCTGGCTCCAGGAAATGGTGAACGGTGTGGTGACGCTCGCACTGTTTGCGGGCGATAGCAGCACCGGGGCGGGGGGCCCTGTCGGGGGCGGCGGGGTGGTTACCGTGCAGCCGGTCAGGCGGGCGCTGGTCGCTGCCGCTGAGCCGTCGTTGACATCCACGGTGCAGTCCGCGGGGGCTGTGAAACCGGACCGGTCAACCTTGAAGCGGCCGGCGCCGTCGCTGGTCGCCATCTGCACGCCGTCCACGGTGATCGGCCTGTTCGCTATGGCATTGCCTTCGATCCGGAGCCTGCCGCCGGTGCTATCGGCCTTCGAGATGGTCACTGCTGCCTGGCTGATACCCGGAGTCGCGATCACCATCAGCAAACCAAGCACCACGCTCAGCATGGCCGCCAGCCACCTGCGGCGTCCTTGGCCGCTGCCCGATGAGTGGGTTCCTGAGGCTGAGGTGTCCATCGCTGTCTCCTTGTTGCTGGCGGGAGACCGGCTGCATTGCACGGTCGCCCTGCAATCAAGGTAAGCGAATAAACTCGCATAAACCTTGGATAAACCCTGTATCCGCTTGTCCCTCGACAGCCCTCATCGGGGCCTGCATCTCTTAAGAACCCCTGTTGAGTCTTGGGACCCCCTGTTAAGGAGGGCGGTCGTAATTTACGGTGGCCTTTGGAGGGCCCAGGATCGTTCTGGTTTTCGGCTGGGCGTCATGGCCCGTGAAGGAGACCGTCCCCCGCCTGTCTCCCAAGCAGCACCGATTGAAGGAATTGGTCGCGGGAAGAGAACGGTGTGCAGCACCGGATTCGTCCCGGGCAGGCAGGCACCGGATGACTTATCGGCGCGGGAACTGCATCCTTCGGCGGGTTCGACAGCGCAAAGAAAGCCGCCAACTATGCCGGTGCACCCCCTCGAACTGGTCCTCCGGGACGATGAACCAGCCGCACCGGGACCTCAGCAAGGAAGGACCGTCGCCGCTGCGCCTGGCCTTCTACCAGGCCGGCAACGTCGCCGGACCATGAACCCGCAGCTGGCTGCGTCCTATCGCTGGCTCATGACCAACAGCACCCTCGCCCCGCCATGCCCCCAATACCTTCGGCTTGCACGAGACACGCCAAAAAGGGCTGCCAAAACCACGCCAAAAATGGAGTGTCTCGTCAGGCCGCTATGGATGCCGCCCCTGTGGGAACCGGGGTGTAGGTGGCGCCGTCGCGGAGCATGGCCCAGAGGACGTTGAGCCGACGGCGGGCAAGGGAGAGCATGGCCTGGATGTGGGTTTTTCCCTCGGTGCGTTTTCGGTCGTAATAGCCCCGTGAGGCGGGGCAGCTCTTCAGGGCCGAAAGCGAAGACAGGTAGAAGACGCGCAGCAGCCGCCGGTCGTAGCGCCGGGGACGGTGGTGGTTGCCGGTGATTCTGCCGGAGTCTCTGGGTGCGGGGGCGAGTCCGGCGACGCCGGCGAACCGGTCCGCGGTTTCAAAGACAGTCAAGTCTCCGCCGGTGGCGCCGAGGAACTCGGCGGCGAGGACGGGTCCGAAGCCGGGCATGCTGAGCAGGGCCTGGGCGTGCCGGTGTCCGGTGACCTTCTCGCTGATCAGCGCATCAAGGCCGGCCAGCTCCTTGTCCAGCGCGATGATTTCCTGGGCGAGGGCTGCGACGATCACTTCCCCGACATGCTGGGCCGGAACGGTGGTGTGCTGGGATTTCGCGGCGTCCATGGCGACCTCGGCCACCGCGGCGGACGAGCGGGCGCCGTGTTTCTTCAGCCAGGCATGGAGTCTGGTTTGGCCGGTGCGGCGGATCCCGTCGGGGGTGCGGTGTTTGGTGAGCAGCAGCAGGGCGGCTTTGGAGCGGCTGTAGTCAAAGGCCCGCTCCAGCGCGGGGAAGTATTCCAGCAGCTGGGCCTGCAGGCGGTTGATCGCCCGGGTCCGGTCCGCGGCTTTGTCGGCCCGCCGGGAGGTGAGGATCCGCAGCCCGGTGCTGGTCTCGTCCCCGGCCCGGAGCGGCTGCAGGTCTTTGCGCATCCTCGCCTGGCCGGCGATCACGGCGGCGTCCTTGGCGTCGGTTTTGCCTTCCCCGCGGTAGAGCCGGGAGGCGTGGTGGACAATCCGGCCCGGGATGTAGAGGATGTCCTGGCCATGGGCGAGGAGCAGGGCGATCAGCAGCGCCGGTCCGCCGTGGTTCAGGTCCGTTGCCCAGACCACCTCGCCCCCGTCCCCGAGTTTCAGGACGTTGGCGATGAGCTCGAGCAGGGCCGGTTCGTCGTTGGGGATTTTCTGCGAGAGCAGACGGTTTCCGTCGGCGTCGATCACGACGCAGTGATGATGGGCTTTGCCGGCGTCGATACCGGCCCACAATTTCACCAAAACAGCCTCCATTCCCTTGGTTACAGGTGCCCGGCAGATAACCGCGCCGTCGTGTCCTTATCCGGCGATCATGTCGCGTCTCTCAATCAGCGGTCGGGTCATCGCGGGGCGGCGGGCGGCCAATCCTTCGAAGCCGTCACGACGTGGATCGTCCGGCACAGCAGCCAAAGCCATACCCGCCTCCCCCGGGTAGCCACGACCCTACAACGGCCACGGAAAACTACCCGGCAACAACATAAGGACAGCAGCCAAAAAACGTCGTAGACACACCAGGTTCAGGGGGTCCGGAGCTCTGCGACGGCACGCCCTGAACCCAACAGCCGGCCGCGAAGCGGACGCCCATCAACTGGTTGAAGCGCAGCGGAAACCAGTGCGAGCCCTGCGAGCATGCACTTCCCCCTGGCCTGCCGGGCCGACCCGTCTGCCAGGCTTGCCGCCGCCGGCATTAGGTGTTCCGTGCTATCCCGGGCGGGAACGGCGGTCCGCCGCCGGCGACCACCAGCCCAGGCCGGCCACCTGCGGCGGACCGCCAGCACTTCTGCAAGTCCTGGGCCCACAAAGAGGAGCACCCACCTACTCGCCTGAGTAAGTGGGTGCTCTCGGTTGGCTAGGTTGGCTAGTTCATCTGTGGCCGGTGCTCAGGGGAGAACAGGACGGCCACGAGCTCGTTGTGCCAGTCCAGCGCGGCGTACTGGCGGGTCACATCCAGCACTGCCGGGTCAACGCGGGCGTCATTGGTCACGGCCTCAGCCATGCCACGGACGTGCGCGGCGAGGTCCTGCGCGGCGGCTTCGCTGTAGCAGACAGGGGATTTTTCAAGGAGCCGGGCCAGGGTTTCGAGGAAAACAACGGTCTGTGCGGTGTTTTCGGTGATGCGGTTGCTGTCTGTCATGGTTCTTGATCCTTAGTGAGGCTGAGAAGGGGCCGGGGCCCTTGTCGGGCGGATTACCGCCCGGCAAGGGATTGCGATGGTTAAGCGGCGGGGACGGCGTAAGGCATCCGGTTACGGCTGGGAAGCTCGGCGGCGGCTTCGGGCAAGTCGTCCGGGCCGTGCGCCTGTCCGTTCTTCCAGTAGAAGAAGGCGTGTTCGGTGATCGCGTCCCACTGCCGGGCCTTGGTCCGGTAGTAGGTGCAGGTCACGTCTCCCTCGCAGTACGTGGCGACGCCGAACAGGTTGCCGATGCTGTCAGCGGTCCGGGTGGCCGCGACCATGATGTAGGGCCACTGGCCCAAGTCCCAGCCCTCAGACCCCCAGCTGGAGAGCACGGCCCAGCCGTGCTCTTCGATAAGTTCCATCCAGTCATAGCCGCCGTTCAGGTGGTAATCGCCCAGCACTGTCACGCCGTCGATGGTTTCCCCGGTGTCCTTCAGGATCACGGTCTTGGTGGTAACTGCGTTCATGTGGTGTTGCTCCTTTTTGCCCAAGGATTGAGGTGGGTGGGGCGGCTTTGGTGACCGGCCAGCTTCCCCTCTCCCCCCGTTGTTTTTTGGTTGCTGGCAAGCTTGCTTGCTCGGCGGCCGACGGAGGCCTGTCTACCCGCAGGGCAAGACGCGGAAACTCTTCGGAGGAAATCAGCGACGCAGGAGCGCCGGAGAAGAATTTCCGGGGCGCAGGCCCCGGGAGGAACGACCGGGGCTAGACGGGGTGGAGCGGACGCCTAGAATCCGCAGGACAGCAACCAGAAAACGTCGTAGACACACCAGGTTCAGGGGGTCCGGAGCTCTGCGACGGCGCCCCCTGAACCCAACAGCCGGCCGCGCCAGCGGACGCCCATCAACTGGTTGAAGCGCAGCGGAAACCAGTGTTTGCGGCGGTAAGCTTGTACTGCCCCCGTCACCGACCGTTCCCCCCAGTTGGCCGGTGGCGGCGGGCCTGAAACTCCACCGCAACCTCCTTGTGTGGGATGCTCGAAGGTGTAAGCAGCAGGATGTTTGCAAAGCAGCGGGCCCGCATTCGATGGAATGCGGGCCCGCTCTTTCTTTCCCGGGGATACCGTCGGCGTTGATACCGTTGAACCGTCTCGCCAGTCGAAGCGGAACTCGGGGGGAGTTCTCCTCCTGGCGGGACATCTATTTCGAGGGGCAGGGGTATGGGGCTGCGAAGCTTTTTCAAGAGACGCCCGGCAGCAGCCGGCGAAACGGCTGTTTCAACAGCCATCATTGATCCGGCAGCACCTGAACCGTTAACGCAGGAACATCTGGCGGAGCTGCAGGAAGCCTGGGCGGAGTTCGCCCAGGCAGCTGAGGGAACAGGGTTGACCAGCTTTCACGCCTGTTCCCGCAACGGCAAGCGCTGGGAAGAAGACCCTGCCACCGTGCGGGCCTTGGCCGCTACGCTCCGCGACATACGCGCCGAAGACACACCACCCGGCACGCAGCCAGCGAGCTAAGGGCCGGGCCGCCCTGTCGAGCAGCCCGGCCAGCGCCCGTCTAGGTTTCCTGGTCCTTCCGGACCTTGGAGATGGCGCGGTAGGCGGTGATCGAAGCGCCGAGCGCTGCCAGCGAGAGCACGAAATTCACGATCGTCAGTGGTTCCATGAGGGTTTCCTTATCGTTGAGTTCAACCTAGGCTAAGAAGGAGCCCGGTGGCCGCAACCCTTGCGGTCACGACCACCGGATTTCAGTAGCTACACCTTCCTTGCTTTACGCTTACGCTTCTGAGTGACCGCTCGGGAGCGTTTGCTCGTTAAGAGCGCGTTCCGCGTGGAAAGCAGAGCGATGACAGCTGTCAGCAGGCTCACGACCGAAGTCGCGAGCTTGATCAGTTCGTCGATGCTCATGTAGCCACCTCCTTCCTGCCCCGCCGTGCGAGGCCCCACGGTCGCAGCCGGTCGAGGGTGGGCCGTCAACCCCGAAGAGCGGCCGGGAAGGGCCACGAAATAAGGGAGCGCAGCGACCGCGTGGCCCTGGTCGGGCGCGCGGGTTGAGGGGTCGGGCCCCCGGACGGCTACGATCAGTGGCCTTGTACGGAGAAAAACCCAGCCACATGTAAGGCAAAAACAAGGCTTTTAGCAGGCCGGAGCGCAGCGCAAGACCGGTTTCTGGGTGGAGCGCAGCGGAACCCAGGGCTTGAGGGGACGGGTTATGCCCACTGGCGGACAGGTGGAGCCCTCCGCACAGCTCAAAGCTGTCCCCATTGGGTATAACCCGGACCTCTTTGGCGACCTCTGACAGACCTAGCGCGTATGATTACCTAATCGAACATATATTCGAATAAAGGTGTGTTGTGGGCGTTATTGTCGGTCCCCGTGTGATAGATGCGGGCGTTTCGTTGTTGTCGGTGCTGGTCTCTCCGGTGCCGGTAGCGGCAGGGTTCCCGTCGCCGGCACAGGACTACTTTGATGGCCGGCTCGACCTGAACGCGCACCTGATCAAGGACGTCACGAGCACCTACGTCGTGCGGGTGTCCGGGGAGTCCATGGAGGGCGCCGGGATCAGCGACGGGGACGAGCTGATCGTGAACCGGGCGCTGGAACCGCACGACGGGTGCGTGGTTGTCGCGGTCCTGGACGGGGAGCTGACAATCAAGCGGCTGCGGATCACCCCGACAGGGGTGGTGCTGCAGGCGGAGAACCCGGCCTACCCGGACATTGAAGTGCCGGCCCTGTCCGACCTGACTATTTGGGGCGTCGCAACCCGATGCCTCCACCACGTTTAGGACCGGGCAATGTCTAAGCCGGCGTTGATGCGGCACATGCCCCAGATCGCGCACGTGGACGTGAACTGCTTCTACGCCTCCGCGGAGCGGGCGTTTGACCCTTCCCTGGAAGGCAAACCCGTGATCGTGCTGTCCAACAACGATGGGTGCGCGGTCACCCGCTCCCCCGAGGCCAAAGCCCTGGGCATCGCCATGGGTGAGCCGTGGTTTAAGCTCGCCCCGCGGGCGAAGGAATGGGGCCTGGTCGCGCTGTCCAGCAACTACGAGCTGTACGGGGACATCAGTGCCCGGGTGATGGAGTTGTTGGGCCGGTATTCGGCCTGGCTGGAGGTCTACAGCATCGACGAGGCATTCCTCGGCGTCAAAGGCACCCCGGCCGAGCTGGCGGCGATGGGCCGGTCCATGAAGGCCGCGGTCCGGCGGAACGTTGGCGTTCCGGTCTGTGTGGGCATCGGGCCGACGAAGACGTTGGCGAAGCTGGCCAACAAGTGGGCGAAGAACAACAAGGCCTTTGCCGGGGTATGCCACTGGGACTCCGTCCCCGCACCGGAGCGGGTGGCGTTGCTGGGCCGGCTGTCCGTGGAGGAGGTGTGGGGCATCGCCGGACGGCTGACCAGGCGCCTGAACGTGATGGGGATCTTCACCATCGCCGATCTGGTCCGGGCCGACCCGGTCGCGATCCGGGACAAGTTCTCGGTCGTGATGATGCGTACCGTCCTGGAACTGCAGGGCACACCCTGCATCCCCATGGAGGAAGAACGGATTGGGAGGGATCAGCTGATCTTCTCCCGCTCGTTCGCCAAACCCATCACCACCGCGGCCGGCATCCGGCAGGTCATGAGTGTGTACGGGCAGCAGGCTTCGGCGCGGCTGGCCAAACACGGGCTGCAGGCCAAGGTCCTGACCGCGTTCGCCGGAACCTCGCACTTCAACCCCAAAGACACCTCTTACCCCTCCGTCTGCATCCCGTTACCCATGCCGACCGCTGACCCGGTGATCCTGACCAAAGCCGGCCACGCCCTCCTGCCCCGGATTGTTGAGGGCGTCCGGTACGCCAGGGCCGGGATCATGGTCACCGACCTGCGCCCCACCGGGAACCAGGCACCGCTGTCACTGTTCGAAAACCCGCACGAGGAACACCACATCGGAACCCTGCTGGAGGACGTCACCAGACGGTACGGCCGCGGGTCCATCGGCCTGGGCCACGGCGGGATCCGGGGCGGGCCGGACTGGACCATGAAACGCGACATGCTCTCCCCCAGATACACCACCCACTGGGACGAACTCCCCCTCGTCAAAGCCGCCTAACCACCACACCCCAGCACCACCAGAAAGAATCACCTGCGATGACCGTCACCACTGAAGCCCCCACCCTCAACACCCCTGTGGACGTCCGGTTCACCAAGGCCGGCACTCCCCTGGCCGTCCGCTACGACGGACGCATCTGGGCCGTCACCGAAGAACCCGTCCACTGGTTCACCAGGGACTCATGGTGGGAAACACGCCAAAGCGTGCCCGTAGGCGTCGGGAACGTCGTGGACGTCGAACACTGGCGTGTTCAGGTTCGTCTCGGGCCGTCAATATCGGACTTGCGGACGTTCGAACTGCGGCGCGAGCCGCTGTCAGAGCAGTGGCTACTGGAGTCCATCACTGACAATTGAGACTGACCCCGCACGGCAAATGAACTAGGCGTCCCGAGCCTGGGCAACTCAAGGAAGTATCCTTGCACAGGGCAACTGGGGCTTTAGAAGAGATTGCCTTGAGGTGGGAGTGTCAACCTGGCTAGGTTCGACGCTTTTGCCATTTGCGGCGCTTACACGATGTTCCAAGCCCACTACTAGGTCGCAGAATAAACCAACATGTGATGAAAAATGAAGGGTCGTTGTAGCGGTGGACGCAGGTAAAGTTCAAGAGGCTTTTAGCCTCATCGAGGGCAAGCGTCGCCGCTGGCAGAACGAAGAAGAGGTCCGGCTCGCATGGATACGTGCCCTGGAAAACGCTCTCGGGAAAGACCTGGACGCCGAACGGAAACGCGAGGACTCCAGCTACAACAACGTAGTCATCGAATTCAAGGCACCTGGCCTATTTCAGGGCAGCAAAGACAGCGCCAAATTCATTGAAGCAACGGAGCAACGACTCCTCCCCTACATCACCAGAAAGTCTGCCCTCTCCGGGCTGCCAACGGATGACTACATTGGTATCGCCATCGATGGGGAACACATCTGCTTTGCCACAGTAAGCGATGGACAGGTCGCCACTGAGCACCTGGTCCCCTTCTCGTTTTACGCAGTAGAACTGGTCATGGCCGCGCTACAGGCAGATCTGCGTCGGCCGGTAACCGCCGATAACCTGCTGGACGACTTCGGCCACAAGTCCGATCACGCACGCACCTTCATGCAAGCCATGGCCGACAGCTTGGCGGAGCGCCTCCGGAACGAGGAGAACTCCAAAATAAAGATGCTCTATGAGGAGTGGAAAACTCTCTACGGACAGGTAGCGGACATGTCCCGGCTGCAAGTCGAAGCGGTTACCCGCGAACTCGGCTTCTCCTGGTCCGGCAAGTTGGCTGACAACATCTCAGCAAGACTCTTCGTCATTCACACTTACAACTCCTTCCTGGTCAAGCTGCTGGCCGCCGAGATCGTTTCCGGGCACAATCTTTCCTCTATCGAACACCCAGCTCAGGAAATGGCAGCCCTCCTTGATGACGACAAGCTCATCAAGGCGCTCGATGAAAACATCGAAAAATCCGGGATTTTCCTTCAAGCAGGAATCCGCGGCTTCGTAGAAGAAGTCATCTTCAGCTGGTACCTAGATGTCCTTAAGGATCCCTCGTACGAGGGCAACCTCGCCCACTCAATTAGAAGTATCCTGGCGACGCTCTCTCTCTACCGGACAGACCATTTGGAAAGAACACGGGACGTCCTTCGGGACGTTTACCAGGGGTTGGTACCAGGCAAGCTGCGACAAACGTTGGGCGAGTACTACACACCCGATTGGTTGGTGGACTTCACAATGGAAGCCGCGGACTTTCCATCCTGGTTGGAAGGCCGAGTTCTGGATCCCACCTGTGGATCAGGCGCATTCCTCATCGCCGCCATCCGGCGCAAGAGGCGGGAAGCGGAGGCAGCCGGGTGGACGGCCAAGAAAACTCTCGCTCACCTTTGCGACAGCGTCTGGGGCATCGACCTGAATCCGCTGGCCGTCCAGATTTCAAGGGTGAATTTCCTGATCGAAATAGCGGACCTCCTCCGGGAAGCACCCGGGGAATCGTTTGAAGTACCTATTTTGCTGGCGGACGCCATCTACTCGCCGGCGGCTGATCCTCAGAAGCCGGAAGGCGTTGTTACTTACCAGATTGGAAGCTCGTACGCCGGTCTTCAGATCGAACTCCCGTCAAAGCTTGTCCTGAATAGGC